>NZ_JBYCLC010000253.1:0-54033 GCF_057473685.1 Mycobacterium sp. TH-M116
CCCGTGGTTGGCGCTCCTGGGTCCGCTGCCGGATCCGCTCCCGGTTCCGGCGGCCAGCCCTTGCCTACACTGACTGACCTGCTCTATCAGCTCGCCAGCCGCTCTGTGACGTCGGACACACTGGTGCGTCGTTCCCTGCACGCCATCCACGTCAGCCAGTCCACCCTGAACGCCTTCCGGGTGGTACTCACCGAGTCGGCGCTGGCCGACGCGGCCGAGGCCGATCGTCTCCGGGCCGCCGGCGACACCTCCCCGTTGCTCGGCATCCCGATCGCGGTCAAGGACGACGTCGATGTTGCCGGGGTGCCCACCGCGTACGGGACCGACGGGAATGTACGCCCCGCCGCGCAGGACGCCGAGATTGTTCGCCGCCTGAAGGCGGCCGGCGCGGTGATCGTGGGCAAGACCAACACCTGTGAACTGGGCCAATGGCCGTTCACCAGCGGACCCGGATTCGGGCACACCCGCAACCCGTGGTCCCGGCGGCACACCCCGGGCGGATCGTCGGGCGGTAGCGCGGCTGCGGTGGCCGCGGGCCTGGTCACCGCAGCGATCGGCTCCGACGGTGCCGGCAGCGTCCGCATCCCGGCCGCGTGGACCCACCTGGTCGGCATCAAGCCGCAGCGGGGCCGCATCTCCACCTGGCCGCTGCCGGAGGCGTTCAACGGCATCACGGTCAACGGTGTGCTGGCCCGCACCGTGGCCGATGCGGCCCTGGTGCTCGACGCGGCGTCCGGCAACGTCGAAGGCGACCGGCACAAGCCTTCCCCGCTGACGGTGTCCGACTACGTCGGGAAAGCCCCCGGCCCGCTGACCGTCGCGCTGTCAACCCGGTTCCCGTTCACCGTTTTTCGAGCCAAACTGCACCCGGAGATCGCGGCGGCGACACGCGCCATGGCCAAGCAACTCCAACTGCTCGGCCACACCGTGGTGCCCGGCAACCCCGATTATGGCCTGCGGTTGTCGTGGGACTTTCTGGTCCGGTCCACCGCGGGGCTGCGTGAGTGGGAGGAGCGCTTGGGCGACGGCGTCACCCTGGATCCGCGCACCCTGTCCAACTTGCGCACCGGCCACGTGCTGGGACAGTCCACGCTGCGCAGCGCCCGCCGCCACGAGGCCGCCGCCCAGCGCCGCGTCGGCTCGATCTTCGACATCGTCGACGTGGTGCTGGCACCGACCACCGCGCAGCCGCCCCCCCAAGTGCGCGCGTTCGACAGGCTGGGCAGCTATCGCCTCGACCGCGCCATGATCCGCGCCTGCCCGGCGACGTGGCCGTGGAACGTACTGGGCTGGCCGTCAATCAACGTGCCGGCGGGATTCACCTCCGACGGCCTGCCGATCGGGGTGCAGTTGATGGGTCCTGCGGACAGCGAACCCCTGCTGATCTCGTTGGCCGCCGAACTGGAAGCCGTCTGCGGCTGGGCGAGCAAGCAGCCGAAGGTGTGGTGGAACACCTGAAGCGTCTTAGCAGCGACCTGTCCGCTACGGACGAGAGAAGACAAGACTTCAGAAACCAAGCCGACCAAGCTGTTTGGGGTCGCTCTGCCAATTCTTGGCGATCTTGACCCGCAGGTCGAGATAGACCTTGGCGCCCAGCAGCTTTTCGATCTGGGTGCGCGCGGCGGTGCCCACCTCCCGCAGCCGGGCCCCTCCCTTGCCGATGACGATCCCCTTCTGGCTGGACCGCTCGACGTAGAGGATGGCGTGCACGTCGATCAGGTCGTCGCGACCCTCGCGCGGGTTGACCTCGTCGATCACCACCGCGAGCGAGTGCGGGAGTTCGTCGCGCACCCCGTCCAGGGCCGCTTCGCGGATGAGCTCGGCCATCAGGACTTCCTCCGGCTCGTCGGTCAGCTCGCCGTCGGGGTAGTACGCCGGACCGGGTGGCAAGGCCTCGGCCAAGACGTCGATCAGCACCTCGACCTGGTCACCTCGGACCGCCGACACCGGCACGACCTCGGCCGTGTCGCCGACGAGCTCGCTGACCGCGACCAGCTGCGCGACCAGCCGCTCCTTGGGCACCTTGTCGATCTTGGTGACGATCGCCACGACGGTGGTCCGGGGCGCGACCGCACGGATCTGGTCGACGATCCACCGGTCACCGGGGCCGATCGCCTCGTCGGCCGGGATGCACAGCCCGATCACGTCGACTTCGGCGTAGGTGTCGCGGACCAGGTCGTTGAGCCGCTTGCCCAGCAGGGTACGCGGCCGGTGCAGGCCGGGGGTGTCGACCAGGATGATCTGGAAGTTCTCCCGGTGCACGATCCCGCGAATGGTGTGCCGGGTGGTCTGCGGCCGCTTCGAGGTGATTGCCACCTTGGCGCCCACCAGGGCGTTGGTCAGCGTCGACTTGCCGGTGTTCGGCCGACCCACCAGACACACGAACCCCGAACGGAAGTCCGTCATACCAGCCTCTCGTCGAAGGTACACACAGTGCGACCTATCACCCCTTGAGCCCAATCGGGAATTCTCGCCGTGAGTACACGCTCGGCATGCCCGCGCTCAGCCATGACGGCCGGCCTCCGCTCCGTTGGACCCGTCGGACTCCACCGGTGTGAGCAGGACGGTGCCGATCCGCACCCGCCCCCGATGGTCGAGCCCCCCTTCGGCGTGCAGGCGCAGCCCGTGGGACACCACCTCGGCGCCGGGCAGCGGCACCCGGCCCAGTTCCAGGGCCAGCAGGCCGCCCACGGTGTCGACGTCGAGGTCGCCATCGAACTCCACCCCGTACAACTCCCCGACGTCTTCGATCGGCAGCCGCGCCGAGACACGGAAGCGTTTGCCGCCCAAATCCTCGATCGGCGCCGTCTCGGCCTGGTCGTACTCGTCGGCGATCTCCCCGACTATTTCCTCCAGCACGTCTTCGATGCTGACCAGGCCTGCGATCGCGCCGTACTCGTCGACCAGCAGGGCCATGTGGTTGCGGTCACGTTGCATGTCCCGCAGCAGCGCGTCCAGCGGCTTGGAGTCCGGCACGAACACCGCCGGACGCATCACCTGGGCCACGGTCGTGTCCCGTCCGCCGTTGTCCGACAAGAACGTATGTTGGACAAGATCTTTCAGATACACGACACCCACGATGTCGTCGACGTTCTCGCCGATCACCGGGATGCGGGAATGGCCGCTGCGCACAGCCAGGTTGATTGCCCGGCTGGCCAATTTGTCGCTTTCGATCCAGATCATCTCGGTGCGTGGCACCATCACCTCGCGAGCAGGGGTGTCGCCCAGTTCGAACACCGACTGGATCATCCGGCGCTCATCGGCGGCGACGACGCCGCGCTGCTGGGCCAGGTCGACGACCTCGCGCAGCTCGATCTCGGATGCGAACGGCCCGTTGCGCAGGCCCCGGCCCGGCGTGAGCACGTTGCCCAGCACGACCAGCAACCGGCTGATCGGCATCAATAACCACGAGATCACCTGCAGCGGAACGGCGGTCGCCAGCGAGATCGAGTACGCGTGCTGGCGCCCGAGCGTGCGCGGGCCAACCCCGAGGACGACGAAACTGACCACCACCATGATGATCGCGGCCACGAACAATCCCCCGTCCACGCTCAGGGCGTGCCGGAAGAACACCACCAGCAGCGCCGTCGCGGTGATCTCGCAGGTGATCCGCAGCAGCACCATCAAGTTGATGTAGCGCGACCGCTCGGCCATCACCCGCGACAACGCCGCCGCGCCGGGCCGCTCGTCGCGCACCAGCTCCTGAACGCGGGCCGGCGACACCGTGCCGATGGCAGCGTCGATCGCCGCAAAGAGACCGCCCAGGACAATCAGCGCGATCGCGCCGAGCAACTCATTCAGTCCGGTCACAGGTCGAAGGCCGCGGTGTCCGGCAAACTTCCTGCCATGCGGACATTTTGACATATCGGCCCCACCGCGCCGGTCACCCCGACGCTCAACGCCTGCGCCGGTGCCTCGGCCGACTCCGAGACCTGCCGTGACGACCCGCGAACTTGCCAGCAATACCACAGTATTCTGCTCTAAGCTACGGGCCCGTGGGCAACCGGTCGCACCACACGGCGGTGGGTCAGGTGAGCGACTTCCCCCCAATGCTGCCCCCGTTCGCCGATGCCGACCGGACCGTGATCGCGGCCGACCCGAAGGATTACTGGCGCGAGCTTCAGGCCGAAGGTGTGTTCGTCGGCATGGGCGGCTACTACCTGGTGACCCGCCGCGAAGACGTGCTCGCGGCGCTGGGCGACTACGCCACCTTCACCTCACGCAGGCAGCCGCTCCCGTTGCCCGGCGCCGGGATGAAACCGCTGCCGACCCCGGTCCCGCTGGCCTACGACCCGCCCGCGCACTCGCGCTTCCGCCGGATTCTGCAGCCCTACTTCACCGCGCGCGCGGCCGATGAGCTGCTGCCCGCGCTGCGGGAGCAAGCATCGGCGCTGATCGGCGCTCTGCTGCCCCGCGGCGGGTGCGACGCAATCGCCGACGTCTCCATCCCGTTCCCCTTCGGCGTGTTGACGGCACTGTGCGGGCTTCCGCTGGGTGATCGGGACAAGCTGGCCGCGTGGGCGGAGGACGTCAACTGGGACACGCCCGGGTCACCCCACGCCTCCGGGCTGTTCGCCTACCTCGTCGAGGCCATCGCGGGCGACGAGCGGCCGGCGCTCGCCTCGCAGCTGCTCACCGGTGCCGACCCGCTGACCGAGAACGAGGTGATCGGTTTCTACGCACTGCTGTGCTCCGCACAGGACGCCATCCAGGCAGCCATCGGGTCGGCGCTGTTGTACCTGGCACGCGACCGGCGGCTTCGTCGCTGCCTGCGCGACAACCCCGACCGGATCGGGGCGTTCATCGAAGAGTTGCTGCGGCTGGAAACGCCGTTTCCGTTCATCGGGCGCTTCACCGCGCGCCAGGTGACGCTCGCCGGCGTCACGATACCGGCGGGCTCGGTGGTAGTCCTGTGCTTGGCCACGACGAACCTTGAGGCCGGCGACGGGTCGTCGGTGAGCATGACCGACGACGGCAAAATCCAACCCAAGCGTCACCGGAGCTTTGCAGCGGGAATCCATCGCTGCCTGGGCAAAGCCCTGGCCCGCATGGAGCTGACCGTCATCATCAACGAATTCCTCAATGCGATAACAGATTTCGAGTTGGAGCCCGACTTCACGCCGCGCTTCAGGTTTACCCCGGGCGGCGCGGTCATGCCGAGTAGTCTGCCGCTGCGCTGGGGCCCGGCCTGCTGAGCCTCGGCCGGCTCAGATTTCGAAATACCTGGACTTGTCCAGCAGCCGGCGATCACGCTCGCCCTGCACGTCGTGCCGGTATGCCTCGACCTGCTCGGCCACCCACTCTTCGAGCAAGCTGTCCTGCAGGGCGAACATTTCCTTCTCCTCGTCCGGCTCGCCGTGGTCGTAGCCGAGCAGGTGCAGCACACCGTGGATGGTCAGCAACGCCAACTCGTGGCCGAGGCTGTGGCCCGCGGCCGCGGCCTGCCCGGCGGCGAATTCCGGGCACAGCACGATGTCGCCGAGCATGGCCGGCCCCGGCTCGGGAGCGTCGGGGCGGCCGCCGGGTTCGAGCTCGTCCATCGGGAAGCTCATGACGTCGGTCGGGCCGGGCAGGTCCATCCAGCGCATGTGCAGGTCGGCCATCGCGGCGGTGTCCAGCAACACCATCGACAGTTCGGCGCCGGGGTTGACGTCCATCTTCGCCAGGACGAACCGCGCGACGCTGACCAGTTCCGACTCGGAGACGTCGATGCCGGACTCGTTGGAGACTTCGATGCTCATGGGACCACTATCGGCGACCCCGCGCACCCGATGACCGGCGCGCCGCCCGATTCATGGTCAAACCGGGCTCCTCGAACCTCGCGTAGGCGTCCACGATCTCCGAGACCAGACGGTGCCGAACGACGTCCGCGCTCGTCAGCTCCGCGAGGTGGATGTCGTCGACGTCGTCGAGGATCTCCATCGCCGATCGCAGGCCGGACCTGGCGGCGCCGGGCAGGTCGATCTGGGTGATGTCGCCGGTGACGACGATCTTGGAGCCGAACCCGAGCCGGGTGAGGAACATCTTCATCTGCTCGGCGGTGGTGTTCTGCGCCTCGTCGAGGACGATGAACGCATCGTTCAGCGTACGGCCGCGCATGTAGGCCAGCGGGGCGACCTCGATGACCCCGGCGGACATCAGCTTCGGGATCAGCTCGGGGTCCATCATCTCGTAGAGCGCGTCGTAGAGCGGCCGCAGGTAGGGGTCGATCTTCTCGCTCAGAGTGCCCGGGAGAAAACCCAGGCGTTCGCCGGCTTCCACCGCGGGCCGGGTCAAGATGATGCGGGTCACCTGCTTGGTCTGCAGGGCGCGAACTGCCTTGGCCATGGCCAGGTACGTCTTGCCGGTGCCGGCGGGGCCGACCCCGAAGACGATGGTGTTGGCGTCGATGGCGTCGACGTAGCGTTTCTGGTTCAGCGTCTTGGGCCGGATCGTCTTGCCGCGCCGCGACAGGATGTCCAGGGTGAGCACCTCGGCAGGCGACTCGTTGCCGGAGCCGACCAGCATGGCGACGCTGTGGCGCACCACGTCCGGCGTCAACGGCTGACCGCCGGCCACGATGGCGACCAGTTCGGAGATCACCCGCTCGGCGAGTGCGACGTCACCCGGGTCGCCGGACACGGAGACGGCATTGCCCCGCACATGCAGGTGTGCGTCGAGCGCACTTTCGAGGGCGCGCAGGTTCCCGTCTGACGAGCCCAACAGGCCGACGATGAGATCGGGCGGAACGTCGATGCTGCTACCGACCTGAGCAGACACCTCCGAAACTGCGGGTGCGTCATCGGCGCTGGTCTCGCGGGGCGTCACGTGGTTTCCGATGCCTGCCTGCTCGTGTATGCCGGGGTCACGCTGCAAACCACCAGTCTAACGCCGGGCAGGATCCCTCCCAAGCGCGCGTTTGCAGCTCGGTGCGCCGGCGACCGTGCCATCTGGAACGCATCAGTGGCGTGTCGCGCCGCCGGATGCGCACTCGGCGTCCGGGTCCCAGCGTGCGGTGAGCACCCCCAGCGCACCCAGCGCCACTGCCGCCGCCGTCGACGTCCGCAACACCTGCGGGCCGAGCCGGGCCGCCACCGCGCCGGCGTCGGTGAGCGCGGCGATCTCCCCGGGTGCGATCCCGCCCTCCGGGCCGACCACGAGAAAGATCGAATCTGCTTGTGCAACAGTGTGATCCGCGATTATATCGGCGAACCGACCGGTCGCCGACTCGTGCAGCGCCAGCACCGTCGCCCCGGCGGCCACTTCGTCGGAGATCCGCCGGGTGAGCGCCGCGGTGGACAGCAGGCCTTCGACCGGCGGGATGTACGCGCGACGGGATTGCCGGGCCGCCGAGCGGGTGACGGCGCGCCAGCGGCGCAGGCCCTTGTCGACGCGGGCGCCCGTCCAGGTGGCGACGCAGCGGTCCGCCTGCCAGGCGACGAACGCGTCGGCGCCGGCTTCGGTGGCCAGCTCGACCGCGAGCTCCGAACGTTCGGACTTGGGTAGCGCCTGCACGACGGTGATCCGGGGCCGCCCGGGCGCGACGCTCCACCGTCCCAGCACCCGCGCGCGCAACCCGTCGCGGCCCGCGTATTCGACCTCGCAGCTGGCCAGGCCCCCGGCGCCGTCACCGAGCACCAGTTGCTCACCGGGCCGGATCCGGCGCACGGTGGCCGCGTGGAATCCCTCGTCGCCGCCGACACCGGCCACCGCGCCGGCATCGGGCAGCGCATCGACGTAGAACAGCGTCGCCACCATGGACAACCCCTGACGACTGCCGGCTAACGTCCGGTGAAGGTTTCGCGCAGCCGGCTGAACAGCCCGCCCCCGTTAGCGGCGTCGTGCGAGGAACGGACCTCGGCCACGTCACGGCTGCGGCGGTTCTTCAGTTCCCTCAGCAACTCGGTGTCCCGGTGGTCCAGCCGGGCGGGGACGACCACCTCGACGTGGACGAGCAGATCACCTCGGACGCCCGTTCGCAGGTGCGGCATCCCGTGGCCACGCAGTGTGATGACCGTCCCCGGCTGCGTGCCGGGCGGGACGGTGATCTCGCTCATGCCGTCCAGGATGGCGTCGACGGTGACCGTGACGCCCAGCGCCGCGTCGACCATCGGCACCGAAACCGTGCAATGCAGGTCGTCGCCCTCCCGGACGAAGATGTCGTGTGCCTGTTCGTGCACCTCGACGTACAGGTCACCTGCGGGCCCACCGCCCGGGCCGACCTCACCCTGCGCGGCGAGTCGCACCCGCATGCCCTCGCCGACACCGGCGGGAATCTTGACGCTGATCTCCCGACGCGCCCGCACCCGGCCGTCGCCCATGCACTGGTGGCACGGGTCGGGGATGACCACGCCTACCCCGCGGCAGGTGGGACAGGGCCGGGACGTCATGACCTGGCCCAGCAGCGAACGCTGGACCGTCTGCACCTCCCCGCGTCCACCACAGGTGTCGCACGGGACCGGAGCGGAATCGCCGTTGGTGCCCTTGCCCTGGCAGCGGTCGCACAACACCGCGGTGTCGACGGTGACCTGTTTGGTGACGCCGGTGGCGCACTCCTCGAGATCGAGGCGCATCCGCAGCAGCGAGTCCGAGCCGGGCCGGACTCGGCCGATCGGGCCCCGAGAGGTCCCGCCGCCGTTGAAGCCGCCGCCGAAAAAAGCCTCGAACACGTCGCCGAGGTTGCCGAAGCCGCCGAAACCTCCGGCACCCGACGCCGCGTTTTCCAGCGGATCCCCGCCCATGTCGACGATCCGGCGTTTCTCCGGGTCGCTCAGTACCTCGTAGGCGGCGCTGATTTCCTGGAATTTCACCTGCGCGGCCTCGTCGGGATTGACGTCGGGATGCAATTCGCGCGCCAGTTTGCGGTAGGCGCGTTTGATGTCCGCATCGCTGGCGTTCCTGCTCACGCCGAGCAGGCCGTAATAGTCGCGTGCCACGCTTGAGTCTCCTCTACCTGGTTTTCGCCGCGCCTGCGCAAGCCTGAGCATTATGCACGAGCATGTTCACCGGGAACCGAGCACTTCGCCGATGTAGAGAGCAACCGCGGCAACGCTGGCAATAGTTCCCGGGTAATCCATTCGGGTGGGCCCCAGCACACCCATTCCGCCGTAGACGGTGTCGGAGGTGCCGTAAGCGGCGGTCACCACCGAGGTGCCCACCATCTGCTCGGCGGCCGTCTCGTGACCGATACGCACGGTGACCTTGCCGGCTTCCTGCTGGGCCGCCAACAGCTTCAGTACCACGACCTGCTCCTCAAGGGCCTCGAGAATGGAACGCAGCGAGCCGCCGAGGTCCGCGGCGTTGCGGGTCAGGTTGGCAGTACCGCCCATCAGCAGGCGCTCCTCGGTGTGCTCGACCAACGACTCCAGCAGCACCGTCGCCGAACGGCCGACGGCGTCGCTGAGGCCGTCGGGGCCGCGCAGTTGCCCGGCGAGGTCGGCCACCGCGACCGAGGCCGCCGACAGCTTCTTGCCGATCAGCGCCTGGCCGAGCATGTCGCGCAACTGAGAAAGCTGGTAGTCGTCGATCACGTCGCCGAGCTCGACGATGCGCTGGTCCACCCGGCCGGAGTCGGTGATGACGACCATCAGCAGCCGGGCGGGGGTCAGGGCGATCACCTCAAGATGTCGCACCGTCGACGACGACAGCGTCGGGTACTGCACCACGGCCACCTGGCGGGTCAGCTGCGCCAACAGCCGCACCGCCCGGCGCAACACGTCGTCGAGGTCTACGCCGGACTCGAGGAAGCCCTGGATCGCGCGCCGCTCGGCCGACGACAGCGGCTTGACGTCCTCCAGCCGGTCGACGAACTCGCGGTAGCCCTTCTCGGTGGGCACGCGCCCCGAGCTGGTATGGGGCTGCACGATGTAGCCCTCGGCCTCCAGCACCGCCATGTCGTTGCGGATCGTCGCCGACGACACCCCCAGGTTGTGACGCTCGACCAGGGACTTGGAACCGATGGGTTCCTTGGTGGCGACGAAGTCGGCGACGATGGCCTGCAGCACCTCGAAGCGACGGTCGTCGGCGCTACCCATTGTCGGTCACCTCCCTGACACCTGCTGACCGGGTTGATTTTACGGGCCTCGCTCTCCGCTGCCCGACAGCGGCAGAGAGCGTCAGCGGCGGGAAGGGCTTTCCGGCTAGCCTATCGAGCATGAATCCGTGCGGCCCGGCCGATGCGACGGGGCCGGAATCGCCGATGATCGATCCATGATCTTCAAAGGCGTGCGGGAGGGGAAGCCCTATCCCGAGCACGGGCTGTCCTACAAAGACTGGTCCCGAATACCCCCCCAGCAGATCCGGCTGGACGAATTGGTCACCACGACGACGGTGCTCGCGCTCGACCGGCTGCTTTCCGAAGACTCCACCTTTTACGGCGACCTGTTCCCGCACGCGGTGCGCTGGAAGGGGATCACCTACCTCGAGGACGGCCTGCACCGCGCGGTGCGCGCCGCGCTGCGGAACCGCACGGTGCTGCACGCCCGGGTGTTCGACATGGACCTGCGCTGAGCGCGCGGACCGGTCAGTCCGTCGCCGTCGCCGCCTGAATCAGCGCGATCGCGGCGTCGTGCTGCAGAACCCAGGTGCCATTCTGGTTGACGAACGCGAGGCGCTTGGTGACCGGCCCGGCGAACTTGGGGCCGGCGATGGCCACGTCGGCCTGGGCGGCGTTCGGGCCGGCCGGCGCGATATTCGTCGCGGTGAACGTTTCCGGGAAGTTCCCGTGCCGGTAGGCCTTGCGCAGTTCGTGGTCGGCGACGTGGCCCTCGTCCGGGCTGATGCCGTTCTCGACCAGGTCGTTCTTCGTCGTGTAGGACACGCCGGGATCGGTGACCTGGTTGCAGAGATTCGACAGCTGCTCAGCGGTCGGCAGCTTCTGCCCCGGCGCCGGGGACGGGGGGTTCTGCGGCAGCGGCGTCAGGGGTGTCCCCACTGCCGCCAGCTGGATCCCAACGAGGCCATCCGACGGTGCACTGAACGCTGCGACTGAGCCGCCGATGACGGCCAGGACCGCTACCGTTGCTACCCGTTTCACGGTTTTTCCCTTCGATAGAGCCGAACGTGATGTCATGACGACTGGCCTGCAGCCTGCAGCAACTCCATCGCCGAGGAGCGGGACAGCACCCAGCCGCCCTGGTTGACGAACGTGATGTTCTGGCTGACCGGCGCCGCCAGCTTGGGACCCGACACCGCCACGTCGGCCGTGGCCGAGCCGGGCGCGGCCGGCTGGATGTTGGTCACCGCGAACGACAGGGGCAGGTCCCCGTTCTTGGCGGCCTTCTTCAGCTTCTTGTCGGCGACGTGGGCTTCCATGCCGCTGATCCCGCCCTGGACCAGGTTGCCCTTGTCGGCGAACGGCACGTTCGGGTCGGCCAGGTTGTTCAGCACGTCGGTCAGCTGCGCGGCGGTCGGGACGTTCGCGCCCTGGGCCGGGGCCGGCGGGTCCTGCGGCAGGGGCGCGCCGACCGCGGCCAGCTGGGGCTGCGCGGGGCCGGCGGCCGGAACGGACGCGACGGACGTCACGCCGACTGCTGCGGCGGCAAACGCCCCCAGGACCGCCATGCCGGTGGCGATCGATGTGAAGTTCTTCATGCTCGGGTCTCCCCCTCGGTGTGTGCCGCCCGCAGCGATCAGTGGTGCCTCAGTGTCGACGTTGTGCCCTGTGTTGGCATTGTGCCCTGTGTTGGCATTGTGCCCTGTGTGTCGGCTGTTTTCCCAGTGACGATTGGTTTCGTTATCGCGACGGTACCCGGGCGGACTCAGGCGCAGCCGTGCCCAACCTGTGCAGCAGATGAGACCGTTCGGTGGGAGTCACGCCCGCGACCGGTCATCGGCCAGGACCTCCTCGTCCGTCATCGCGGCCACGTCGAGGTAGTGGCGTGCGATCACGGCGAGCCGGCCCGGGGTGCCGCGTTGTGACTCCCGCCCTTCCAGTCGCTCGGCCAGGCCGGCGACGGTGCGGGCGGCGAAGAGGTCGGCGACCATGGCGTGCTCGACGTCCAACCAGTCGCGGATCCGGGCGATCGCGGTCGTTGCCAGCACCGAGTCGCCGCCCAGCGCGAAGAAATCGTCCTGCACGCCGGTGGATTGCGCGCCCAGCACCTCGGTGACGATCCGGGCCAGGGCGGCCTCGAGGTCGTTGCGTGGGGTGCTTGCGTCCCCGTCGTAGCCCTGCCCGTCGAGCAGCGCGGTCACCGCAGTGCGGTCCACCTTGCCATTGGGGGTCAACGGGATCCGCTGCACAATGCTGATGCGAGCGGGGATCATGTAGTGCGGCAGAAACTCTGCCACCGTCGCGGCAAGGTCGGCCAACGGTTCTCCCGCGATCGCGGCGACGAGCTGGGGCGCGGCGGCGCCGACGACGGCCGCGACGGCATGGCGCACCCCCGGCACGGCACGAAGCGCGCTTTCCACTTCGCCGAGTTCGACGCGGTACCCGCGGATCTGAACCTGCTGGTCGGCCCGGCCCAGGAACTCGATCGTGCCGTCGGGCCAGTAGCGCGCCAGGTCGCCCGTGCGATACCAGCGCGCGCCGTCGTGCTCGACGAAGCGCTCGGCGGTCCGGTCGGGGTCGTTGCGGTATCCCGCGGCGAGGTTGGGGCCGCTGAACCACAGTTCGCCGGGAACCCAGTCCGGGCAGTCGCGCCCCGTCGGGGAGGCGATCCGGCAGCGCACGTTGCGCAGGGGAACCCCGAACGGCACGGTCGTCCAGTGCGCCGGTGGCGCCCCGACGACCTCGCACACGGTGCCGTGGACCGAGGTCTCGGTCGCGCCGCCCAACCCGGCGAACCGGCAGCCGGGCACCTGCTGGGCGAGCCGGCGGGCCAGGTCCGCGCCCACCCAATCGCCGCACAGCATGGCCACACGCAGCGAGTCGCCCAGCCGGTCCCCGCCCAGCTCCAAGATCATGTCCAGCCAGCTCGGCACCGAGCTGAGGACCGAAACCCGATGGTGGCGGATCAATTCCACCCAGGTGGTGGCCGCGGCCCGTTGGTCGGTATCCATGGCCACGATCGAACCGCCGGCCGACAGCAGGCCGAAGATGTCGTAGACCGACAGGTCGAACTCGAGGGCGGCCAGCCCCAGCACCCGGTCGCCGGTGCCGATGCCGAACCGGTCGTTGAGGGCGTCGATGGTGTTCATCGCCCCGGCGTGCCTGATGTCGACCCCTTTGGGCACGCCGGTGGAGCCGGACGTGAAGATCACGTACGCGAGTTCGCCGGTGCCGGGGAGCACCGGCGCCGGCAGCGGCGGCGAATGCCGTTGCGCCGCGTCGATGGGCAGGCACGGGACCGACGGTCCCATGCTCGCGCCCTGGGTGGTCAGCGCCGCGACGATGTCGGCGGACCCAAGGATCTTGGCGCGCCGCCCGTCCGGCTGGTCGAACCCGATCGGCACGTAGACGCCGCCCGCGGCGAGCACCCCGAGCACGGCCGGGATCTGGTCGGGCCCCTTGGGCAGTTGGACGGCCACGGCGTCGCCCCGGCGTACCCCGGCGGCGCGCAGCGCACCGGCGACCGCCAGCGCGCGCCGGGCGAGTTCCCCGTAGCTCCAGGCGCCCTCGGTCCCACCCGCTGCCCCGGGCAAGCCCCAGACGACCGCCGGCGCGTCCGGATTGGCCGCGGCGTGCTCGAAGAATCCTTGGTGCAGGCAGCGTCCGCTGACCGGGCCGTCGGTCGCGTTGACGGCCGCACGGACCCGGGCCTGGGCGCTGGGCAGCCGTACCGCCGCCTCCGCGTCCCAGCCCGCGTCGCCGTCCGCCAGTCGCCGCACCGCATCGGTGAATGCGGCGAACATGGCGTCGATGAGACCGTGCGGGAAGGCCGACTCGCGCACATCCCAGTTCACGAGCAATCCGCCGCGCAGCTCGGTGATCTGGGCATCGAGCAACACCTGGGGCCCCTGCGAGACGATCCACACCGGGTCGCCGAAGGTCTCGGTCACGGTGGCCGAGAACAGCTCGCCGAGGTCGAGCGCGCTGGTGAAGACCACCGGCGCCAGCACCGGCGCCCCGCGGTGGCGGCCGAGGTCGCGCAGCACTTCGAGCCCGGAATAGGCTGCGTGCGAACCGCTTTCGTACATGCTGCGCTGGATGGCGCGGGCCCGCTCGGTCACCGAGACGTTGTCGGTGACGTCGACCTCGAGCAGGACCGAGGAGGTGAAGTCCCCGACCACCCGCGCGATGTCGGGGTGGGCCGATTCCCGTTGGAATAACGGCACGTTGAGCAGGAAGCGCGACTGCGCCGACCACCCGCCGACGGTGTCGGCGAACACCGCCGCCAGCGCCATCGCCGGCGTGACCCCGCGGGCGTGGGCCCCGGCGATCAGCCGCTGCTTGGCCTCGGGCACCAGCCAGTGGTGGTGCCGCACGGTGCGGTGCGCTGCGCCGCGCTCCCCGACCGGCACGGTCGGCAGCTCGGGTGCGCCGGGCAGCTCGGGCAACCGCTGCTGCCACCACTGCCGGTCCCGGGCTCGCGCCGCGGCGTCAGGGCGGCGTTGGGTGCGGTAGCGCCGGTAGCTGTAGCCGGGCGGCTGCAGCGTCACCCCGTGGTACGTCTGGGCCAGCTCGGCCACCAGGACGCGGTAGCTCATCGCGTCACCGGCGAGCATGTCGACGTCGAGATGCAGGCGAGCGCGATCCGCGTCGTAGAGGCTCAGCGTGACGTCGAGCACCTGGGCGTCCTCGATCGCCAGGCGCTGATGCGTCGTGCGGTCGCGCAACTCGGCCAGCGCCGACCGGACGGCGTCGGGGCTTTGTCCGCGCAGGTCGACCACGGCGAAGACCGGCCTGCCCGGCTCGGGCATCGTCTGTTGGGTGCCGTCCGGCAGAAACCGGGTGCGCAGCATGGGATGGTTGGCGACCAGAGCCTTCACCGCGCTCTCCAAGCGCTCGGGCTCTATTGCCCCACAGTCGAATTCGACGTAGAGGTGGGCAGCGACGCCGCCGAGTTCCTGCTCGTCGGCGCGGCCGATCCAGTACGCGTGCTGCATGGTGGCCAACGGGAACGGCGCGTCCTCGGCCGCGTCTCCGGCCGAGGACGCGGCGGCGGGGTCGGCCGGGCCGGGCCCGGCCGCCCTCGTGCCCGGCTCCGCGCAGAGCAGGGCGTGCCAGGATTCGACCGTCGGCGCGTCGGCGAGCTGGGCGAAGGTGATGTCCGCGCCGCGCTTTCGCCAGCCGCCGGCCAGGGCCATCATGCGGATCGAGTTCAGGCCCAACTGGATCAGATTGTCGTCGTCGGCGATCTCGGTTGCCGGGCACCCCAGTTGCGCGGCGACGGTGACCCTGATCTGGTCTTTGCTCACGCTGTCGGCGCCGTCACTCACGGGTTGCCTCGCCCTCACTTCGGTCCCTTTCGTGTGGTCGATCAAGCTCGGCGGCCAGCGCGGCGATCCCGCGCCGCCACAGCTGCGTCAGGCGGTCGATGTCGGCGGGCGCGAACAGCGCGTCGCTCCACCGCCAGTTGCCGATCAGTTGGACACCTTCCGGCGTCATCGCCACGAAGGCGCTCAGGTTCACCGCGAATCGCAGCGGCAGGTCGGGCTCGGGATCATCGGGCAGCGCATCGATGTAGGACCCGGCGAGCAGCGACCACGGCTGTTCGCTGACGCCGAGGTCGAGCCGGCCCAGATAACTGAACTGGATCTGTGGTTCCGCGGCGGCGCGCAGCTCGGGTACGTCCGCGACGTAACGCAGCAGCCCGAAGTCCAGGCCGCCGTTGGGGACCGCACCGAGGTGGGCCACCACCGCGTCGAGCAGCGCTCCGGCCGCACCCGGGTTGTGCTCGGCCCGTTCGACGTCGAGCGCCTCTGGTCCCGCGCCCAGGCGCACCGGGTAGGCGTGTGTGAACCACCCGACGGTGTTGGTCGTGTCGGTGTCGAGCACGGCGTCGGCGCGCCCGTGGCCCTCGAGCGCCACGAGGGTGCCGGCCCGCGAGTCCTGCCCGCGTTCGCGGCGCCAGGCGGCGATGGCCATGGTCGTTGCGGTCAAGAGGAATTCGCGCACGCCGTCGTCCCTGGTGACCGCGGCGAGCATGCGCCCGGTGGTCTCGGGGTCGACCGCGTGCCGGGTCACCCGCAGCGAGGACCAGGTGTCCCGGGTGGGGTCGACGGGCCGCGTCCCCAAGTCCGGGTCGGTCCCGCGGACCTGGTCGAGCCAGTACGGCAGCTGATCACGGACCTCCGGCGTGGCGGCCCGCTGCCACATCAGCGCACACCAGCGCCGATAGGAGGTGAACTCCCCCAGCATCTTCGGTGCCGTTCCCGCCCGCACGCAGCGCCAGGCCTCGACCAGGTCGCCGAGGATGATGTGCCAGGACACCACGTCCACGGTCAGGTGGTGCGCGGTGAGCAGCAGCACGTCCGATCGCGGCGCACCGGAATACCAGACCGCGCGCACCATCGCCCCGGCGCGGGGATCGATCTGGTCCAGCACGCCCCGGGCGGAGGCCGCGAGAGCCGCAACCAGTTCAGCATCGGTGGGTTCGGCGAGCCGGACCCGGGTGAGCAGGTCGGCGGCGCGGACCGCGCCGGGCTCGCGGGTCACCAGGCGCGGACCCGCGGCGGTGTCGACCAGTACCGAGCGCAAGGTGTCGTGCCCGTCGAGCAGCGACTGCAGCATCGACTCGATCGAGGCGCGATCGATGCCCGACGGCAACCGCAGCAGGACGGAATGGGTGAACCGCCGGTAGTTGCCGTGCTCGTAGAGCCACGACACCATCGGCAACGGCAACACCTCGCCGTACTCCGCTCCGGGCGCCGAGGCGCCGGGCGCGTCCGGCGCGGATCCCGCGTCGATCGCCGCCGCGAGTTGGCGGATCGTCGGCGCGGCGAACACCATCCGCGGGCGCAGCGTCAGCCCGCGCCGTTGCGCCTTGTGCACCAACGAGATCGCCACGATGCTGTCCAGCCCGAACGCGAAGAAGTCGTCGTCGAGGCGCGGCACCACCCCGTTGAACTGCTCCCCGAACACCTCGCACAGCGACCGTTCGGTCTCGGTGGCGACCGCCGCGCCGCCGCCCGCGGGCGACAGCGCGCGCTCGGCCAGCCGGTCCAGCGCGTGCCGATCCAGCTTGCCGTTGCCGTTCACCGGCAGCCGCGGCAGCGCCACGACCCGCGCCGGCACCATGTACGACGGCAGCCGCCCGGCCAGCGCGGTGCGCACCGGGTCCGGGTCGCCGTCGGCGGCGTCCGCCCACACGACGAACCCGACCAGGGCGGTGGAGCTTTCGCGGCGTACGACCGACACCGCCGCGTCACCGACCCCGGGGTCCTCGCGCAGCGCGGCTTCGATCTCCCCGATCTCGACCCGGTAGCCGCGGATCTTGACCTGGGTGTCGGCGCGGCCCAGGTAGGCGTACCCGCCGTGCGGCAGGCGTCGCACCAGGTCGCCGGTCCGGTACATGCGCCGGCCGGGACGGAAGGGGTCCGCGACGAACCGCGCGGCGGTCAGCGCCGGCCGGCCGAGGTAGCCGCGGGCGAGTTGTGCGCCGCCCAGATACAGTTCGCCGACGGCGCCGTGGGGCACCATGCGCAGGCCGGAATCCAGGACGTAGGCGAACGTTCCGGCGTTGGCGGTGCCGATCGTGGGTGCCGGGTACTCGCCCACCGCTGCGACGACCGCCTCGACGGTGACCTCGGTGGGCCCGTAGCAGTTGTAGACCGCGCCGCAAACGCCCGCTGCGGGCAGGCCGCGCAGCTGCTCCCACACCGCGCCGTCGATCGCCTCGCCGCCCAGGGCGAGTACCGGCAGGCCGTGCCTCAGCAGCCCGGCGGCGCGCAGCTGCCCGAGCATCGAGGGGGTGGTGTCGATCATGTCGACGCGATGGGTGACCATGCCCGCCACCAGCCGGTCGGCGTCGCGCATCTCCGCGGCGCCGAAAAGGTGCAGGGCGTGGCCGTCGAGCAGGCTGACCAGGGGCTGCCAGGACGCGTCGAAGCTCAGCGACCAGGCGTGCGCGATGCGCAGCCGGCGGCCCAGCCGCGCCACGGCCGGACCGTAGACGCGCTCGCGGTGGTCGGCGAAATAGCTCAACACCGCGCCGTTGGTGCCCAGCACGCCCTTGGGTTCCCCGGTCGAGCCGGAGGTGAAGATGACGTAGGCGCATTGCCCGGGATGACGTTGCACCGCCGGCGCGGCGGCGGGCGACCGCGAGATGCGCTGCGCGGTGGTGGGGTCGTCGATGACCAGCGTGGCCGTGTCCGCGCCGACCAGCCGCCGGCAGCCGGCCGTGGTGAGGGCCAGGACCGGATCGGTCTGCGCCAGCATCGTGTCGATGCGGGCCTGCGGCAGCGTGACGTCGACCGGCAGGTAGGCACCGCCGGCGGCGAGGACGGCCAGGATGGCGACGACGGACCGGGCCGAGCGCGGCAGCACCAGCGCGACAATGGATTCCGGTACCACGCCGCGCGCGGCCAGTTCCGCGGCCAGTCGGCAGGCCGCGGCGTGCAGCTCGGCGTAGGTGTAGCGTTCGCCGCTGCCCGTGCCGAGAGCGTCCGCGTCCGGGGTGGCGCGCGCCTGCCGCGCGAACGCCTCCCACACCGTGGTGTGCGGCGCGGGCACCGACCGCGCGGCAAGACCGGCGAATTCGGCACGCTCGGCGGCGGTGAGCACGTCGAGCGCGTCGGGGCTCACGTCGCCGACGTCCGGCAGCCGGCGCAGCACGCCCAGCAGCCGCTCGCATGTGTCGTCGGGCCGAAGATGCGGCAGGGCTTCGTGAATGGCCTCGACGAGCACCACAAGCGCGTCGCCGCGCAGGTGCGCGACCACGGTCAGCGGGTAGTGCGTCAGGCTTTCCATCTCGACCGGGCGGAAGCGGGCCCCGTCGGGCGTGGTGACCGCGCGGATGGCGTCCTCGACGGGCGCGTTCTCGAACACGAACAGGCTGTCGAACAGAGCCCCGCGCCCGTGCGTCCGCTGGATCTCCGAGAGGCTGAGGTACCCGATGTCGCGCAGCGCCGAGGCCTCGCGCTGTAGGCGCGCGCAGTGGGCGGCCACGGTGTCGGCCCCGCCGAACCGGTGCACGACGGGCACGGTGTTGATGAACAGGCCGACCATGCCCTCCACGCCGGCCAGCTGCTCGGGTCGCCCGGACACGACGGTGCCGAAGACGACGTCGCGGCGGTCGGTGAGCCTGCTCAGCACGACCGCCCACGCGAAGAGCACCGCGGTGTTGAGCGTGAGTCCGTTGCGCCCCGCCCAGTCGCGCAGCCGGGCCGTGTCGGGCGCGGGCAACACCAGCTCCGCGGTGCCCGGCACACTGTCGCGAGTGGCGACGGTGCCGTCGGCGACCATGAGCGGAGCCGACGCACCGGACAGGTAGTCGTTCCACCGCGACAGCGCCGCGACGCGGTCCTGCCGGGCGAGCCACGCGATGTAGTCGCGGTACGGGCGGGGCGGCGGCAGGCCGTCGACCGAACCGCCCGCCCGGTACACGGCGAGCATCTCGGTGAAGAACACCCCGAGCGCCCAACCGTCCATCAGGATGTGGTGGGCGGTGAACACCAACCGGCTCCGGGACTCGCCGGGCACGCACAGCACCACGACGCGCAGGGCCGGTCCCCGGCCCAGGTCGAACGGGCGGCGCCGCTCCGAGCGTGCGATGGCATCGAATTCACCCGGCGCGGCGGTACGTTCGGTCCACGGCAGCTCGGCATGGGCGGGCACGATCTGCACGGGTTTTTCGACACCGCGGTCCCAGAACGCGGCGCGCAGATTCGGGTGCCGGTCCAGCATCGCCGCGGCGCTGCGGCGCAGCAGATCGACGTCGATGGGCCCGTCGATGTCGACCCGCAGCTGCATGGTGTACAGGTCGACGCCGTCCTCGGCCAGCCGGTACAGCGCGAACAGCCCTTCCTGCAACGGGCTCAGGGCGAGGACGTCTTCGACCTGCGGCGGAGCCTGACTCACCGCCACGTCACGATTCCCTGAGCCAGGAGGCGGTGAGCTCCGCCAGCGTGGCCTCGTCCAGGCCGGACGCGCTCATCGGCGCCGACGGCGACTCCGGCGACTCGGGCGGCTCGGGCGCCGAAGCATGCTGGGGCACGGGCTGATCGGTGGCCGCGTCGACCGCGGCGGCCAGCTCGGCGATGCTCATGTGCTCGAACACCATCGCCGCGGTCAGCGGCAGCCCCGCAGCGGTGGCCCGGGCCGCCAGCTGCACGGCGACGATGCTGTCGCCGCCGACGGCGAAGAAATTGTCCTCGCGGTGGACGCCGGTGATCTCCAGCAGCTCCTCCAGCAAGGCGGTCAGCGCCCGTTCGGTCTCGGCAGACCCGCCGGACAGCGGCCGCGCCCGCGCTTCGGGCGGGATCGGCTGGGCCAGCAGCGCCTGCAGGTCGGCCGCGGGCAGCAGCCCGACCGACGCGAGGGACGCGTCGGGCGTGGTCGCGAACGCGTCGAACGCCGCGTCGAGGGCAGCGGCGACGCGCCGGACGGTCGCGGGCTCGTAGAGATCGGCATTGGCCACGACCCGCACGTCGAGTTCGGCGTCCGGGGTCACGTTCACGCCGACGTTGAGGTCCAGCAATGAGATCTCGAAATCCATCGGGAGCGCCGACACCGTGGTGTCCCCGGCGCCGGTGAGATCACGCGGCAACAGTGCCCAGTCCTCGCCACGGAAGTGGATGGACTGCTGGAACAGCGGGTGGTTGCGCGACGGGGAGCGGGGCGGGTTCAGTGCCTCGACCAGCCGCTCGATGGGGAATTCCTGATGCGCCAGTGCGTCTTTGACCGTGTCGCGGCTGCGCGCGACGAGCTCGCGCAGGCTCGGCTGCCCGGAGAGGTCGGTGCGCAGCACCACGACGTTGGCGCAGGGTCCGGTCAGGTTCGCGGTGCTCTCGCCGACCCGGCAGGCGACGGGACTACCGATCGCGATGTCCGTGCCGCCGCCGAGCTTGTGCAACACGACCGCCAGGACCGCTTGGTACACCGAGAATTCGGTGGTGCCCGACTCCTCGGCCAGCCGGACGAGTGCCGCCCGCCGGGCCGCGGCGACGGTGAAATCGACCACTTCCCCGCGTTTCCCGAGCAGCGGCGGGCGCGCGCGGTCGGTGGCCACCGAGATGTCGGTGGCCAGCCCTTCCAGCGCGCCGCGCCAGTAGTCCAGCTCCGCCCGCGCCCACGGACCCGGGGATTCGAACGTATTCCGTTGCCAATGAGCATAATCGGCGAATTGCACCGGTGGTGCGGTCCACTGCGGCGGCTGCGCGTTGCGCCGCGCCCGGTACGCGACGACGAGGTCATCGACCAGGATTCCGAACGAGGTGTGGTCGGTGACCGCGTGGTGGATCAGCAACAGCAGCACGTGCGTGTCCGGGCCTGCCACCAGCAGGGTGGGGCGGATCAGCGGCTCGGATTCCAGCGCGAACACGTGGCGGCGCAGCGCGGCGATCGCCTCGCCGAGGCGATCGGCGGCGACCTCGGTCACCGCCGGTTCGAGCCGCAATTCCGGGTGCACGTACTGGTAGGGCATCCCATTGTGTTCCACGAGGTTTGTGCGCAGCACCTCGTGGCGGGCCACCACGTCGTTGAGCGCCGCGGTCAGCACCCCGGTGTCCAGCGGACCGGTGAAGCGCAGCGTGAGCGCCATGTTGAAGACGTCGTTGGCGCCCCGCATCCGGTACTGGAACCACATGGCGAGTTGGGAGTAGGACACTGGGGGCCGGGCCGGGCGGGTTTCCCCGGTCAGCTGCGGCCGGGTGTCCGCGGGGCGGGATCCGGTACGCAGCCGTTCGATCAGCCCCGCCAGCCCTGCCGGTGTCGGGGCGTCGAACACGTCGCGCACGCTGCACTCCACGGCGAATGCGGTCCGGATCTGCGCCACCAGGCGGGCAGCCAGCAGCGAATGGCCGCCCAGCCCGAAGAACGACTCGTCGGCGCCGATGCGGTCCCAGTTTTCGTCGCGGCCGAACAGGCGGGCGAAGATCGCGCACATCCGGCGCTCGATCTCGGTGGTCGGCTGCCGGTGGCCGCGCGCGGCCACCGGGGTGGGCGCGGGCAGGGCCCGCTTGTCCAGTTTGCCGCTGACCGTCAGCGGGATCTCGGGGATCACCCCGAATGCGCTGGGCACCATGTAGTCCGGCAGCGCCGCCGCGGCGTGGGCGCGGATCTCGTCGATGTGCACGCCGGCGGGTGCGCCCGATGGGCCGCAACCGGCGGTGGGCACCAGGTAGGCGGCCAGCGTCGGCCCGGCTTCGGTGTCCTCGGCGATGACGAGGCAGTGCCGGACCGCCGGGTGGGCGGCGATCACCGACTCGACTTCGCCGAGCTCGATGCGGTAGCCCCGCACCTTGACCTGCTCGTCGGCGCGGCCGACGAATTCCAGCTCCCCGGACAGGTTGCGCCGGACCAGGTCTCCCGTCCGGTACATCCGCATCCCCGCGGCGAACGGATCGGCGACGAAACGCTCCGACGTCAGCCCGGGGCGCCCCAGATACCCCCGCGCCAGCTGCGCCCCACCCAGGTAGAGCTCGCCGATCACCTGCGCGGGCACCGGCTGCAGCTCCTCGTCGAGCACATAGGCGTAGACGTTGCGGTTCGGGACACCGATGGGCACGACGCGAGAGCCTTGTGCGCCTTCGACTTTCCTGTGTGTCGCGCAGACCACAGCCTCGGTCGGGCCGTAGTGGTTGCGCAGCTCCGCGTCGAAATGGCCCGCGAATCTGTCGGCCACCTCACCGGGTAGCGCCTCCCCGCCCACCGGCACGTGCCGCAGCGCGCGCCACTGGGCGGCCCGCGGCAGCAACAACAGGGTGCTCAGCATCGACGGGACCATGTGCAGCACGGTGACGCGGTGGCGCTCGATCAGGTCCGCGACGTAGTCGATGTCGCCGAACGCCCCGGGCCTGGGCACGACCAGCTGCGCACCCAGCGTCAGCGTGACGAAGATGTCCAGCAAGGACGCGTCGAAGCTGACCGACGACGACTGCAACAACCGGTCGGCGGCGGTCATGCTCCACTCGGCGATGAATCCGTCGACGTGCTCGGCGATCGCCCGGTGCGAAACCGCCACGCCCTTGGGTCGCCCGGTGGAGCCGGACGTGTAGATGACGTACGCCAGATGCTCGGGATGCAACGCGAAGATCCGGTCGGCGTCGGTCAGCATCGCGTTTGGGAGACGCGCGGCGTCGCGTTCGGCGGCGACGAACTCCCGATGCCCGATGACCGTCCGCGGGCGGGCGTCCGCGATGAGGTAGTCGATGCGCTCGTGCGGGTAGGCGGGGTCGATCGGCAGGTAGGCCGCCCCGGCTTTGAGCACCGCGAGAACTGCGACGACGAAGTCGATCGACGTCGTCATGCGCAGCCCGACGATGTCTTCGGGACCCAAGCCGCGCCGAACGAGCAGGCGCGCCAGTCGATTCGCCCGGCGATGCAGCTCGGCGTAGGTCAGCCGCGCCTCGTCGGAGACCAGCGCGACGGCCTCAGGAGCCGCGTCGGCGGCCGCTTCGAGCAACGCGACCATCGTGGTGGCCGGCGTCGTGACGAGTTCACCATGGGATTGCGCCAGGACGTCGGCCCGCTCGCCGGGGCCGAGCATGTCGATGCCGGCGATCCGGCGCCCGGGCTCGGCGAGCGCATGGTCCAGCAGCCGCAGGTAATGCGCCAGCATCTGTTCGACGAGTTCACCGCGCAGCCAGGTCTGATATTCGACCTCGACGCACACCCGGCCGGGGTCGAGCACGATCGCGAGCGCCAGCGGTAGGTGCGCGCTCACCGCCGCCAGGTCGAGTTGTGCCACGGTGATGCCGTCCAGGGCGAAGTCGTTGGCGCTCTTGCGCAACGAAAAGCCAAGCCGTACCAGTCGGTCCATGCCGTCGTGCCCCATGCGTTCCGGATTCACCTCGCGCACGACCCGGTCGATGCCGACGGACTGGTGAGCGAATCCGTTGAGGCAGGTTTCGCGGATCGCGTCGACGAACGAGACGAAGGTGTCCTGCGGCCGCACGGTGATCCGCAGCAACAGCGTGTTGCCGAAGTACCCGAGGGCGCCGTGGGCTGCGGCCCGGCGCCCGGTCACCGGCACGGACACCAGGAAATCCTGGGTTCCGGTGTAGCGGCGCACCAGCACACCGAAAGCCGCCAGCAGGACCATGAACGGCGTGGCGGACTGGCGTTGGGCGAATTCTTGTACCTTGTCGAACAATTCGGGGGACATGACACGGGATAGGCGCTCGGCGTCCCGCGAAGGCCTGGTGGCGGCCAGGCCGGGAAGCGGCAAGGGTTCCGGCGCCGGCCGCAGCGTGTCGGCCCAGTAGCCGACGTCGGCGACGGTGGATTCGGCGGCGGTCTGAAGCACCTCGGCGGCCACGAACTGCGGTGCGTCGCCGAGCCGCCGGTCACCGTTGTAGGCCGCGCTCAGCTCGGCGGAGAAAACGGCCCAGCAGTCGTCGTCCCAGCAGATGTGATGTATGACGAGCAGCAGCACGGACTCGCCGGTCCCGCTGTGGATCAGGGTCGTCCGCAGCGGCAGGTCGGTGGCGAGGTCGAACGGCCGGCCGAACTCGGCGCGCGCCAGGGCTTCGATCCGCCGTGCTCGTTCGGCCTCGGGAAACTCGGTCAGATCGACCGTCGGCCAACCGATCTCGACGTCACCGGAGATCACCTGATACGGTTCGCCCTCGCTGCCCACCCCGTATACCGTGCGCAGGATCGCGTGCCGCGCCACCAGGTCGTGGAACGCCGCACGCAGCCGCTCCCCGTCCAGCGGTCCCGTCAGGCGGTAGGCGACGCAGACGTTGAGCGTGACGTCGCCGGCGTCCATCGCCTGCAGGAACCACATCCGTCGCTGCCCGGGCGAAAGGGGGTAACGCTCCCCCGCCCGTACAGCCTGAGGGATGACGGATTGCTCGGCCGCCAAACCGCTTTCGTTGATGCGTCGGCGCAGAAGCGCTCGGCGGCGGTCCTGCACGGTCCGGGCATCGTCTGCCATAACTCGCCCCATCTTCACTCCGCCGGTGATATCGGTTGGTCAGCGACCTCTGGCCTGCTCGGCCAACCGTCAGCCCAGTAGCTTATGTTAGCCTTCGCTAAGTCGCTAGGTTTCGGGTGCCGGCCACCCCGGTGCGTAGGCGGTGGTGCACACATCGCTCCGATGCGGCTTTCACCGGGGCGCAGGAGGCAAAAGTGGACATGGTGGACCTCGGACACAGCGTGCCCCACTCGGAGCACGCGGTGTTCCCGCCGGAGTTCTCGCTGCGCCCCGTGGACCCGGACCGTGACGTCGACCTGGTGCATCCCTGGATGAACGATCCCGCGGTGGCGCGCTTCTGGGGAAAACCGTGGCCGCGCGACCAGATCCGTTCCTACCTGCACCAACAGGTCCGCAGTACCCACTCCACCCCATACCTGGGTCAGCTGGCCGGCGTCGCGATGAGCTACTGGGAGCTCTATCGCGCCGACCTGGACCCCCTCGCCGACCACTACACCGCCCGCGCGCACGACGCCGGCGTCCACGTATTGCTGGGGCCTGCCGGATGCCGTGGGCGCGGACTGGGCGCGGCCCTGTTGCGGGCAGTCTCCGACTGGCAGCTGGACGTCGATCCCCGCGCGACCCGGGTGGTCGCCGAACCCGATGCCGACAACGTGCCATGCATACGGGCGTTGACGCGTGCCGGCTTCGAACGCATCACCGAGATGGCCCTGCCGAACAAACGGGCCGCCCTGATGATCCGCGAACGACGCTGAGGACCGACCGGGGCGCCATGGACGCACCCGGAGCCGGTGGACCCGCACCCCACTCCCGTCGAGGTTCGCCTTATGTTAGCCTCTCCTAAGTTATAGGCGGTGCGAACGCGGGCGGCCGGAGTGACGCCGATCGAGAGGTGAGAGCGGATGCTGCGAACGCCGGGCTGGATCAGGCAGTTCCACAAGCCCCACTCCCCTGGGAGTCTTCCGCTGTTGGTGTTCCCGCATGCCGGGGCCGGTGCATCGACCTACCGTGCTTTCTCGAAAGCTCTCGGCCGCAACTTCGAGGTCATCGTCTTCCAATATCCCGGCCGTCAGGACCGCGCGGCCGAGCAGGCCTTGCATTCGCTGCCGGAGATCGCTGCGGGAGCCTTCGCCGAGTTCTCGGCCTCGGAGCACAACCGTGGGGTTCCGATCGTCGCCTTCGGCCACAGCATGGGCGCCATGGTCGCCTTCGAGTTCGTCCGGCTCGCGGAGGCCGCGGGTATTCCGGTGGACCAGCTCGTCATCTCCGCGACCGTCGCCCCGTGCCGGGCCGCCGCCACACCCTCGCACCCGACCGAGGACGACGAGGAACTCCTCAACCACCTGCTGGCGCTCGAGGGCACCGACTCCGGTGTGCTGGCCGACCGCGACCTCATGCGGCTGACGCTTCCGGTGGTCAAGGCCGACTTCAAGGCCTTCGACGCCTACTCCGGCGCCGAAGACGTCACGGTGGCGGCCCCGATTCACGCCATGGGCGGAGATCAGGACCCGTATGTCACGCTGGGCGACCTGTACGGGTGGGGAAAGCACACCGCCGCGCTCAGGGTCACGATGTTCGAGGGCGGGCACTTCTATCTGAACCAGCACGTGGACGCGATCGCGGCGCTGCTGAGCGCGCACGCCGAGCAGCCGACGTGAGCGGCGACCCCGTCGTCATCTCCGGAATGGCTGTCGAGGCGCCGGGCGGAATCGACAGCCCCGCCGCCCTGTGGTCGGCGCTGGCTGAGGCCAAAGAACTCATCGGCCCCTTCCCCCGCGACCGCGGCTGGCCGCTGGAGGACCTGTTCTCGGTGTCGGAGCTCGACGGCTGGGGGCGAGTGTGCGACGCCGGCGGCTTCATGGACAGCGCAACGACATTCGACCCGGCCTTTTTCGGAATCACTCATCGCGAGGCTCTCGTGATGCACCCTCAGCAGCGGGTTGCGATGCGGGTGGCGTGGAAGGCGCTCGAGAATGCCGGCATCAATCCCGGCTCGCTCGAGGGCGAAGTCGGCGGTTGTTTCGTCGGCATGTCGATGACGGAATACGGGCCGCGCACCGCGCTGGCCGATGCCTTCACCGGACACCGGACCGTCGGCCTGGGGCAACTGGGAGGCGCCGGACGGGTCTCGCACTTTCTGGGACTGACAGGCCCCTCCCTCGCTATCGATTCCGCGTGCGGATCGTCGCTGACCGCAGTGCAGTTGGCCGCCAACGCGGTTGCGATGGACGAGTGCGAATGGGCGCTGGCCGGGGCCGTGTGTGTGCTGGGGGCCCCGACGGCCTTCTACGAGTTCGCGAGACTCAACGCGCTCTCCGACGACGGGCATTGCCGCGCCTACTCCGATGACGCGAGCGGCACCATCTGGGGTGAAGGCGCGGGTATGGTTCTCGTCGAACGGGAATCGCGAGCGCGCAGGCTGGGACACCACGTCTTGGGACGCATACTCGCCGTGCGAACCAACCACAACGGCAAGGGCAAGCCGATCCTGGTTCCCCGGGTGCGCGCGCAGGAGCAGGTCATTCGCACAACGCTCGACGCGGCCGGAATCGATCCGGCCGACGTCGGGATGATCGAAGGGCACGGCACGGCAACTCTGGCGGGCGACCCCGTGGAATTGCTCGCCCTGTTCAAGACGTACGGCTCAGCGGGGTGCGAAGCCCGGCTGGGCTCGATCAAATCGAACGCCGGACACGCACAAGCGGCATCGGGAATTCTCGGACTGATCAAACTGCTCCTTGCGGGCCGGCACGGCCACATTCCGCCCACCCTCTTCTCGGACAACCCGACCACGACGCTGGACTGGAACCTCACGGGCCTGCGACTGGCCACACAGCTGCACGCGTGGGAAGCCAAAGAAGGCTACCGCTACGGCGCCGTGTCGTCGTTCGGCGCCGGCGGTGCCAATGCGCACGCCGTGGTCGCAATGCCCACCGATCCAGGGGAGTGAGGGCGTGACGCTGTGACCTATCGGCTTCCCGACGGGACCGTTCCCGTTCTGCTGTCGTCGAATGAACCCGAGTTGTTGCGCGTCGAAGCCGCGGCCCTGCTCTCCTACGTGACGGGACACTCCGCGGTGACGCCGCAGCAGATTGCGGCAATGCTGTTTCGCACCCGCTCCGCGCGCAAACACCGGGCCCTGGCCATGGTGGGCACCCGGGAGGAGCTGACCGGCGCCCTGCGGGCGGTCGCCGAGGACCGCGCACACCCCGCGGTGGTGCGCAGCGAGACGCCGGCCGCGGCGCGCAAAATCGCCTACGTCTTTCCCGGACAGGGTGGCCAGCGACCGGGGATGGGACGGCTCTTCTACGAGGCGGTCCCCGCGTTCCGCGACGAAGTGGAGCGTTGCGACGCGGCGTTCCAGACGCTGGTCGGTGAGTCACCGCTGGATTACCTTCTCGGGCTGCATGTTCCCGTGCCGGACCGCGCGATCACGGTGCAGCCCGCGCTGTTCACCCAGATGGCCGGGTTGGCCGCGATGTGGCGCTCGTTCGGGGTCGTGGCCGGGGCCACAGTCGGACACAGCCAGGGCGAGGTCGCGGCCGCTTACGTCTCCGGCGCCGTCACACTGCCGGATGCGGTGCGCGTCATCGGCATTCGCGCGGATGCGGCCGACCAGTTCGGCGCCGGGGACTATGCGATGGCCGTCGTCGCCACCGGCCGCGACACCTGCGAGGACGTCCTCGCACGCCGCTCGGGGTGGGCACAGCTGTCGGTGGTCAATTCCCCCAACATGGTCGGGATCTCCGGCGACCGGGACACCGTGGAGGGGATCGTCGACACGTTCACCGAGCGCGGAACCTTCGCTCGCGTCATCGGCGTCCGGTATCCGGCCCACACCAGCCTGATCCAGGAACTCGCCGACAGGGTACGCGCTGCCGCCCACCACGAACTGCAGCATCCGGCGTTCCTGGACACTGACATCGACTGCCTCGGAAGCACCCTCGGCGGTCCGATCACCACAGACCTACCGGTCGACGAATACTGGCTGTGGAACCTGCGCAACCCCGTCCGATTCGACAAGGCGATCGCGGCCGCGCTCGAACTGGGCGTCGACACGTTCGTAGAACTGGCCGAACACCCCACACTGCAGCTGGCAATCCAGGACAACCTCGCGTCCTCCAACACCCATGCCGCCGGCCCGCGCGCGACCGTGGTCGTCAGCACGTCCGATCGCGCGTCCGGCGACCTGGCCGAGTTCACCCGCAACCTGGCGCTGCTGGCCGTGCACGATCAGGACTACCCGTGGGAGTGCCTGCGCGCCGAGCCCGAAGACCCCACCCCCCTGCCGTTACGCGACTTTCCCAACCTGGTGATGAACGAGTCGAAGCTCTGGCTGCCTTACGACGAGGTCCTGCCCCGGCGCAGCCGGCGGGGGCCCGGCCCCGACCCGACCGATCCGGCCCCGGCCACGGCCGCGCCGCGGCTGCTCACCGAACGGTGGGTCCGGCTCTCGCACCGCTCGCTGGCACCACCGCGCTCGTTCGGGATCGTCGACCACACCGGGGCCTGCGCGCAGCTGGCCGACGCGCTGCTCGCCGCCGCGGACGACATCGGCGCCTCGGGGCATAGGCTCAATGGCCACGAAATCCCCTCCGGGGAAACCGATCTCGACACCCTAATCATCCTGCTCGCGCCGTCGCCGCCGGTGGACGATGCGGCCGCCGCCACGGCGGTGGCGACCTTCTTCTCCCGCCGCGCGTGGTGGCCTGACGTCAAGACGGCGATCGCCGAATGCTGGCTGGTGACGGTAGGCGGCGAGCCGGTCGACGGCGACACACCGCCCGATCCGGTGCACGGCGCGGCGGCAGCGGGTTTCCGCTGCCTGGGCGCCGAACACCCCGGAGTGCGATTCCGTCACCTCGACCTGGAACCCGGGCCCGTGTCACCGCGGTCGGCCACCACGATCCTGTCCGCGCTGCACACCGCCGGTGAGTCGGAGCTGGCGCTGCGCGCCGGCGGGCTCTACGCGAAGAGGGTCATCGAAGAGCTCCCGGCCTCCCCCGGTACCGCTGGGGCGCCGCCCGAGCATGTGCTCCTCGTCGGGGGAACCGGCACGCTGGGGCTGGAATTCTGCGACCACTTCGCCCGCCGCGGCGCACGGCGCATCACGCTGGTCAGTCGGTCGGGCGAGACCGATGCCGTCGCGCAGCGTCTGCACCGGATCCGCTCGGCGACATCGACGCGCATCGAGGTCGCCGGCTGCGACGTCGGCGACCCGGCGGCGGTAGCCGAACTGGCGCAACGCCACCGGGATGCACCCGCCGACCTGATCGTCCACGCCGCGGTGCACTATTCGGGTGCCGAACTGGCGGACATCACCCCCGAGCAGGCCGACGAAGCGTTGCGCGCCAAGGTCGTCGGCATCTCCCGCGTGCTCGCGGCGTTCCCGCGCACCGACGACTGCCGCGTGGTCTTGTGCTCCTCGATCGCCGCCACCGTCGGCGGCCGCGGCCTGATCCTCTATGCCGCGGCGAACAGGATGCTCGACGCGATGGCGCACCGGCTGCGCGCCCACGGCGTGGACTGCGCATCCGTGCAGTGGGGACAGTGGGCGGTCACTTTCGACCCCCGGTCGTCAGGCACCGCGAAGCTCTCCCCGACCGGGTTGCTCGCGATGTCTTCGGCCGACGCGCTGACCCTGGGAATGGGCCGGTATGACGGAAATGCCGGCGTCGCGGCGTTCGCGCTGGGTCGGGCACGGTCGGTGCTGGATGCCTGCGGGCGCGCCTCGTTGCTGTCCCAGCTGGATACGCCCGCACCCGAAACCACCGGACCGTCCGCGCCTGTCACCGCGGATCGGACGCCGCACCGCTTGCTGACGCTGGTGGCCGGGGCCATCGGTGTCGATCGCGCCGAGACAATCGACACCCAAACCCCCTTGGTCGCGCTGGGACTGGAGTCGCTGCAGGCCCTGGAGTTACGCCGCCGTGTCAAGGCCGAGTTCGACCGCGACGTGGACGTGGTCGACCTGCTCGGCGGGGCGTCCGTCGCCGATCTATTGGAGCGGCTGAGCAGCTAACCGCCGGCCACAGGCTGTGCTGCGCCCCGTCGTTGACCAGCACACAGAACGCGAGCTCCGCGTCGTCAAACGGATTGGTACTCATCGGTTCTCCCCTTCTTCGAACCGGTGTGTCCCAGCTCGGCACCCAGTACGCGGTCGGACAGCAACCCCAGGCAACTCAGGTTGGGAAACCCCGGTCCCTCGTTGACGCCCGACAGGTTCGGCAACAACAGCTTGGGAGCAACGCCCGCGACGGCCAGGTCCGCGCCGATGGACTCCTCCAGTGCCTCGAGGGACACCGGCCCGCCCAGGCCGCGTTCGAGAGCGCCCCGGGCGGCCGGGCACAGCAGCGGCAGGAACCACACCGGATCGGCGCCGGATCCGTCGATGACGAGGTCGAACCGGTGCAGCGTCTCCAGCGGCTCACCGCAGTTGTCGGTGCGCAGCGTGATCCAGATCCGGTCGTCGCGGTCGATCACGCGGGCGACGCGCCCGCGCCGATGTTGGATCCGCTCGTCGGCCAACAGGGATTCCTGGACCCGTGCCGAGAACACCCCGCGGTCGGTGCGGGCGATGCAGTCGCGCCGTTCGGCCTGGCTCAGGCTGCGCCAGCCGGTCGGGTCGGAGAACAGCGAGTTCTCGAAGAAGCCCTCGCCGCGGGTGAACAGCGTCGCCTGCGGCGAGATGGCCGTGATGACCGAAACCCGATGGTGGAAAAGTTCGTTGAGGATGGAAGCGGCGGTCTCTCCCCCGCCGATGACCGCGACGTTGTCGGCGACGATGCGCTCGTGTTGTCCCGCGCGCCGCCAGAACTGCGCGATCGAGAGCACCCGCGGATCACCCGCGAGCATCGACCTGTCGGGCTGTCCCGGCCCGGTCACCATCAGCGTCGCGGCGGACAGGCTCGGCCCCCGGGTGTGCAGCACCCAGCGCGCGTCGTCCACGGAAATCCGGACCACCTCGCCGTCAACGACTTTCAAGCACACCATGGCGGCGACCCAGCGCAGATAACCGGCCCACGTCTCGTGGGTCGGCGCCGGCCTGCCCCGGTCGACCCAGCCCACGAACTGGTCGGTGGCAACCAGGTACGACTGCCAGCTGAACCGCATCATCCGTTCGTCGACTTCGGAGCCCGGCATCAGATCGGACCGGTACGGGAAGCCGATGTCCTTCTCGGGGCTGGTACCCAGCCGCTGCCGGCCGTCCGTCCAGCCCCCACCGGCCCGCCAGTTGGCGGCCACCCCGGACCGTTCGACGGCGACGACGTCGGGGGCATCGATGCCCAACTCGCGCAGCACCGCCGCCTTCGCGGCCACCGCCACCGCCTTCGCACCGGCCCCGACGATCGCAAGGGTGTCGCTCATCGCGCGTTCACCGCGCCACCTCCGTCGATTGGCTTAGCCGAGGCTGCCCTAACTTTGTGTACGCTACCCTATGCTCGACCGGCAGGACACGCCCGCCCCCGACGGAGTTCCCGAGTGCCATCTGATCCTGAGCCACCGTTGCACGGCTTCGTTCCGTTCCCGCCCGACCGCGCGGCTCGCTATCGGTCGGTCGGTCACTGGGCCGGCCGAACCCTCGACTCGGTGTTGCGGCACGCCGCGGCGACCTGGCCCGACCGCGTCGCCGTCGTGGACACGGCCGGCCCCGACCGCGGCCACACTTACGCCGAACTGGACGCGCTCGCCGACCGCGCCGCCGCCGGCTTCGCCGCGCTCGGCCTCGCGCCGTTCGATCGGGTACTGGTGCAACTGCCCAACACATGCCGGTTTTCCGTCGCCCTGTTCGGTTTGCTGCGCGCCGGGGCCATCCCCGTGCTGTGCCTGACCGGACACCGATTGACCGAGTTGGCCACTTCACCGAGGTCAGTGGAGCGGTGGGGTTGATCGTCGCCGACTCCGCGGGCGGCTTCGACCACCGCGCGATGGCCGAAGATCTCGTCGTGCTGCATCCCGGGCTGCGCCACGTGATCGTCGACGGCGACGCCGACCCGTTCACCGCGTGGTCGGCGCTGCCCGACGGTTCCGCGCCACACGTTGCGGGCGACCCGTCCGCACCCGCGCTGGTGCTCGTGTCCGGCGGCACCACCGGCGCCCCGAAGCTGATCCCGCGCACCCACGACGACTACCTCTACAACGCGACCGCGAGCGCTCAGCTGTGCCGACTGACCGCCGACGACGTGTATCTCGTCGTGCTGCCCGCCGCGCACAACTTCCCGCTGGCGTGCCCGGGTCTGCTCGGGGCAATGACCGTCGGCGCCACCACCGTCTTCGCCGCCGACCCCAGCCCCGAGGCCGCCTTCGCCGCCATCGCGCGCCATCGAGTGACCGTCACCGCGCTGGTGCCGGCCTTGGCCAAGCTGTGGGCGCAGGCCTGCGACTGGGAGCCGCAGCCACCGAAATCGCTGCGGCTCTTGCAGGTTGGGGGGTCCCGTCTGGATCCCGAGGACGCCCGCCTGCTGCGCACGACGCTGACACCGGCGTTGCAGCAGGTATTCGGCATGGCCGAGGGATTGCTCAACTTCACGCGACTCGACGATCCACCCGACGTGGTCGAGCACACCCAGGGCCGGCCGTTGTGCCCGGACGACGAACTGCGCATCGTCGACGCCACGGGCGAACCGGTGGCGCCCGGAGACGAGGGCGAGCTGCTGGTGCGGGGGCCCTACACGATCAACGGCTACTTCCACGCCGAGCGCGACAACGAGCGCTGCTTCGATCCCGAGGGCTTCTACCGCAGCGGCGACCTGGTCCGGTTGCGCGAGGACGGCTACCTCATGGTCACCGGCCGCGTCAAAGACGTGATCTGCCGCGGCGGCGAGACCATCGCCGCGGTGGACATCGAGGAACCGCTGCTGAGCCACCCCACGGTCCTCGCGGCCGCGGCCATTGCGCTGCCCGATACCATGCTCGGCGAAAAAATCTGCGCCGCGGTGGTTTTCAATGGGCCGGCGATCGGCTTGGCGGAGTTGAACGCCTACCTCGACTGTCGCGGCGTGGCCGCGCACGCGCGCCCGGACATGCTGGTCGAGATGGCGGCGCTGCCCACGACACCCGTCGGCAAGATCGACAAGAAGGCGATCGCCGGCCGTCTTGGCCCGCGAGCGTAACGTCACTGCGAAAAGTGGCCGCGGATTTCGCAGCCCCGTTACGCTCGCGGACCGGGCTGGGCGCAAACGCTCAGACGGGCAGCCCGGAGAACATGACCCGGCCGGGATCGTACTTCTGGCGCACGGCGCTCAGCCGCGACAGATTCGGACCGAAGTACCGCGACGCCGCCTGGTTCGCCTCGAGGTAGTTGACATAGCCGCCGGCCGAATATGGTTGCACCGCTCGGTGTGCCGTGTTGAGCCAAGCGGTGGCCGCCGCCGGCGATCCGGACGTTTCGACATACCACTGCACCAGCGCGTACTGGCGCCGCCACGGAAAGGCCGTCGCTCCCGGCGCCACGGTCGCCAGCGCGCCATCCAGGGCGTGCATGATCGCCAGCATGCGGCCCGCCCCGCGGGGGAAGGCGTTGACCGCCGCCGCGATTCCCTGCGCGGTGCCCGCGTTGACCAGCGGCAGGACGTCGGATCCGCCGACATACCCCAACGGTGCCGGGTTGAGGTTCCCGACGGCCAGATACCGCACCAGGTCCATGCGGTTGAACGTGTGGGTCTCGGTGCCGGTCGGCTGGATGCCGACGGCCGCGACGATGGCGCGCTGCACCCCGGCGCCCGATCCGGCCGGGCAGGTCGCCAGGATCCGGCAGTGGGTGCCCATCGGGTCGACCGTGGCATCGGCCAGCGCCCAGCTGTTCCGGTCGGCCGTGCGCAGCCAGTTCTGCCAACCGACGAGAACCTGGGCGAGCGACTCCGGCGGGAAATCGAGGTTCACGGCGTCGACGTCACCGGCGGGGAACGTGGCGAAGGTCAGCGAGGTGGTGACACCGAAGTTGCCGCCACCGCCGCCGCGCAACCCCCAGAACAGATCGGGGTTGTTGGCGGCCGACGCGGTGACCGCCCGGCCGCCGGGCAGTACCACCGACGCCGACGTCAACTGGTCGCACAGCAGGCCCGCGTGCCGCGAATCGGCGCCCAGGCCGCCCCCCAGCGCGTGACCCGCCGCACCGACCGTCGGGCAGGTCCCCGTCGGCACGCCGCGGCCCGCTCCGGCCAGCGCCTCGTGCATCGCATACAGATCGGTCGCCGGTGTCACCGTGACGTGCCCGGTGGCCGCGTCGTAGTTGATGCCGCCGGGCAACTGCCGCAGGTCGAGCACCATGGTGCCGTTGGCCGTGGAGGCCCCCACGTAGGAGTGCCCACCTGCGCGCGGGGCGACCTTGAGGTTGTGCGCCGCGGCGAACGCCATCGCTTTCTGCACGTCGGCGGTCGAGGTCGGGACGACGACCGCCGCAGGCATCGCATCGTTGTAGTTGGTGTTGAAAACCTGCTTGACCGTGGCGAATTGGGGACCCTGGTCCGGCAGGATCACCTGGCCGCCGATGACGGACGAAAGACCGCTCCAGCCCGTGGCTTTCGGTTCTGCCCGCGCTCGTCCCCCGCCCAGGACCGTCCCTGCGGCCAGCCCCGCAGCGGCAGCCCGCAGAAACGTCTGCCGCGAGATTTCATGCGCCAACGCCGGGCTCCCGCAACTGCGTCATGTTCGGCATTGTCGACCCCGGGAAGCGCGGTACCGTACGACGTGACGCGGGGTGACCGAACCGTTCCCGAACCGTGACCCCGCCCAACGGGTGGCGAAGCAAAGGAGCAACCAATGGCTTTGGGTTTATGGGGTGGCCTGACGCTGATCTCCCTGACACTGGTGCTGACGTTCGCCTCGGTTGCCACTGTGTTCGTCAAGCGGCTGGGCGCCCGGCCCACGTTGCCGATCAGCGAGGAGATCGGGAGCGCCAAAACGGTGCTGGACAAGGTGCGCAAGGGCCGGCCGATGTCGCGAGAGGAGCTGGACTATGCCAAGCAGGTCGTCGCCGACCGCGGTTCGCCGATGGCGCTCTGCATCCCTGCCGCCTTGTTCATGCTGGGGTGCTTCTACGTGATGGGCAGCCTCGAACACCTGCACGGGGCCACGCCGTCCGAACGGACATTCCTCGGCGTGATCCCGATGTTCACCTCCACGAACCTCGCCATCCGGCTGCGCGCCAGCGCGCGGTTGAAGAAGCGCCTGCAGTAGACGCTAACGTCCACAAACTGATATTCTCCCTTCGCTCCACATGTCAATCTGTCTGATACATGGATGGGTCGTGCCGGCCCCGGCAGTTCGTCGGGACCGAGGCGAGAGCGTGCGGCCAGGCACGGTAGCCCGAAAGGTGGTCGAGTGACTCCTCGTGCGTCAGTGGCCAGGACCGTCCTGGCCCGGGCGTGGATGCCGCTGGTCACCGCCGTCGCGATCGGTGTGGGCGCGGTCTGTATGTGGAAGGTGCATCAGTTCTCCGCTCCCCCGCCGGTCATCACCGTCAACGGACCGCAGGCGCCCGAGGAGTTCAACCCCAAACGACTCACCTATGAGGTGTTCGGCTCCGCCGGAAAGGGCGGCCAACTCGTCTACATCGACATCGACGGGCATCCCCATCAGGTGGATGTCACGACGTTGCCGTGGTCCCACACCGAGACGACGACGCTCACGGTGGTGTCCGGCAGTGTCTCGGTCCACGTTCACGGCGCGCACGTGGGCTGCCGGATGCTGGTGGATGGCGTGGTGCGCGACGAACAGGTCAGTCACCATCAAGACGCGGACGTCGAATGCCGGGTGAAATCGGCATGAGCGAACACCGCGTGGACGACGCCCCTGTCAAACGCCCTTTCATCCCGCGCATGGTTCGCGCTTTCGCGATACCGATCATCCTGTTCTGGGGTCTTGTCGCGGTGACCACGAACACCTTCATGCCCCAAGTGGAACGGGTCGCAGAAGAACTCGCCGGACCGATGGTGCCGCACTACGCGCCCTCGCAACGGGCGCTGCTGCACATCGGCGAGAAGTTTCACGAATCCGACTCCACCAACTTGACCATGCTCGTGTTCGAGGCCAATCGGCCGCTGGTCGTCGCCGATCACGAGTACTACGACGGACTGATGCGCCGCCTCGAGCGCGACAAACGGCACGTGCAGTACGTCATGGACCTGTGGGGCAAACCGTTCACCGCGGCAGGGGCGCAGAGCGTCGACGGCAAGGCCACCTACGTGCTGTTGCGTCTGGCCGGTGACATCGGCCAGATCGAAGCCAATCAGTCCGTGCAGGCCGTGCGTGACATCGTCGCCAAAGACCCCCCTCCGCCGGGCCTCAAGGTCTACGTCAGTGGCGCGGCCCCGCTGGCCTCCGACACGCTCACCACCGCCAACAACAGCCTGAACAACGTCACGATCGTCACGATCATCCTGATAGTCCTGATGTTGTTGGTGGTCTACCGCGCACCCTCGGTGCTCCTGGTGCCTTTGCTGGGGGTCCTCATCGAAATGCTGGTCGCCAAGGGGATCACCGCCACCCTCGGCCACCTCGGATTCATCGAACTCTCGTCGTTCGCGGTGAACATCGTCATCGCCCTGACCCTGGGCGCGGGAACGGATTACGGCATCTTCCTGATGGGCCGCTACCACGAGGCGCGACAAAACGGTGCGAGCCGAGAGGACAGTTTCTACATCGCCTACAAGGGTGTGGCGCCGATCATCATCGGCTCGGGGCTGACGATCGCGGGTGCGTGTTACTGCCTGACTTTCGCGCGGCTGAACTACTTCCACACCATGGGCCCGGCAGTGGCGATCACGATGATCTTCACCATCATCGCCGCGATGACGCTGGGCCCGGCACTGCTGACCGTGGGCAGCCTGCTGGGGCTGTTCGATCCCAAACACAAGGCGAAGGCACACCTGTACCGGCGCATCGCCGCCAGTGTGGTGCGCTGGCCGGTGCCGATCCTGGCAGCCAGTTCGGCCGTCGTCATGATCGGGGCGATCTTCGTGCCGACCTACCGGCAGAACTACGACGACCGTCAGTATCAGCCGTCTGACGCCCCGGCCAAGTTGGGTTTCGCCGCGGCCGATCGGCACTTTTCCAAAAGCAAACTCTTCTCCGAGATGCTGATGATCGAAACCGACCACGACATGCGCAACTCGGCCGACTTCATCACACTCGACCGGGTCGCCAAAGCTCTGATCCGCCTGCCCGGTGTGGCGATGGTGCAAAGTATGACGAGGCCCCTGGGCCGGCCGCTCGAGCATGCCAGCATTCCGTACTTGTTCACCACACAGGGCAGCGGCAGCGGTCAGCAGCTCCCGTTCAACAGGGAACAGAATTCCAACACCGACCAGCAGGCAGATATCCAGGCGCATTCTGTCGAAGTGCTGCGCAAGGAGATCGGCTTCTTCCAGAAGGTGTCCGACGAACTGCATCAGACCGTCCTCACCGTCGAGGATCTGCAACGGATCAGCGACGAGTTGAATCAGGAAACCGCAAACGTCGACGACTTCTTCCGACCCGTCAAGAGTTACTTCTATTGGGAGAAACACTGTTTCGACATTCCCATCTGCTGGACGTTCAGATCGCTGTTCGAAGCACTCGACAACATCGACAAGTTGGCCGAAGACATCGGGAACGCCAAAGTCTCCCTCGAAGAGGTCGACAAAGCCTTCCCGCAGATCATTACGCAGCTGAAAGCCACGGCCGACGACACCGAGGCCCTGCGGTCGAAGCTGGTCAACAGTTACGGCTCGGCAGATCTGCAGTCCATCCAGACCGACCAGACGTTCGATGACCTGATCAACGTCGGCAACGACTTCGACCGGGCCCGCAGCGACGACTACTTCTACATCCCCCACGAAGGTTTCGACAACGAAGACGTCAAAACCGGCATCAAGCTCATGATGTCCCCGGACGGCGAAGCCGCCCGGTTCATCGTCACCCACGAGGGCAACGCGATGGGCCCCGAAGGCGTGGAGCATGTCGAGAAGTTCCCGACCGCGATCACCACGGTCCTCAAGGAGACCTCGTTGGCCGGCGCCCGCGTCTACATCGGCGGTTCGGGGTCCAACGACAAGGACATCAAGGAATACGCGATGTCCGATCTGATGATCGCGGCAATCGCCGCGTTCATCCTGATCTTTCTGATCATGATGTTCCTCACCCGAAGCCTGGTGGCGGCCTTGGTCATTCCCGGAACGGTGGCGTTCTCCTACGCCGGGGCATTCGGGCTCTCCATTCTCGTCTGGCAGCATCTGATCGGTCTGCACCTGCACTGGCTGGTGTTGCCGCTGACGTTCATCATCCTGGTGGCGGTGGGCTCGGACTACAACCTGTTGCTGATCGTGCGAGTCAAGGAAGAGATCGGTGCGGGGTTGCACACGGGGCTGATCCGCGCTCTCGGCAGCACCGGTGGCGTGGTCACGTCGGCAGGCCTGGTGTTCGCGTTCACCATGCTGGCAATGCTCACCAGCGACTTGCGGACGATCGGCCAGGTGGGGTCCACCGTGTGCATCGGTTTGCTGCTCGACACGCTGATCGTGCGGTCGTTCGTCGTGCCGTGCATCGTCAGGATTCTCGGGCCGTGGTTCTGGTGGCCGACGCTGGTGCGCAACCGTCCGTCGCGGCGGCGCCAACCCGTGCCGGCCGGCCCCCCGGCAGCGGAATAGGCCCGCCCGGAGAAGCGTTGGAGCGGTTCGTGGCAGAACACGATCTCTTCACGCCGTTCACCGTCCGCTCGCTGAGCGTGCCGAACCGGTTCGCGATGGCGCCGATGACCCGGCAGGCCTCGCCGGGCGGAATCCCGGGCGCCGATGTGGCCGAGTATTACCGGCGCCGCGCCGCCGGTGGCGTCGGGCTGATCATCACCGAGGGAATCCGGTTGCCCGACCCGGCCGCGGGCTACCCCTACACCGTCCCGACGATCGCCGGCGACGACGTCGCGGCCGGGTGGCGGCGCGTCGTCGACGCCGTCCACGGTGAGGGCGCCGCGATCGCCGCCCAGCTGTGGCATCAGGGCGCTCAGCGCGACGACGCCGACGGTGTCGTACCGGTCAGCCCGTCGGGCGTCGACGGGCTCGGCACGCCGAAGGGCCGCGCGCTGTCGGCCGACGAGCTGCCGCGAGTCGCGCAGCTGTACGCCGACAGCGCCGCCACCGCCCGTGACCTCGGCTTCGACGCCGTCGAGATCCACGGCGCCCACGGCTATCTGCTGGACGAATTCTTCTGGGAGCGAACCAATCTGCGCACCGACGCCTACGGGGGGTCGTTGTCGGCGCGCACCCGATTCCCCGCGGAGGTCGTCGCCGCGGTCCGCGCCGCCGTCGGCCCGGACCATCCGATCATCTTCCGCTTCTCGCAGTGGAAGGGCACCGACTACACGGCCACGATCGCCGACGACCCCACCCAGCTGCAGGAGTTGCTCTCCCCGCTGGCCGAGGCCGGGGTGGACATGCTCCACCCCTCCACGCGCAGGCACTACGTGCCCGCGTTCCCCGGCTACGACGGCGAGTTGAGCCTTGCCGGGTGGGCCAAGAAGGTCACCGGGCTGCCGGTCATCGCCGTCGGGTCGGTGGGGTTGGAAACGCAGTTCCGCAGCGAGAAGCGGGGTCAGGTGATCCAGCCCGCGCCGGTCGAGCGCCTGGTGGAGCAGTTCGACGCCGGTGAGTTCGACATCGCGGCCATCGGCCGCGCGCTGCTCGCCGACCCGGGCTGGGTGAACCGACTGCGCAACGGCGACCTCGACGGGTTCACCGGCTACGACCCGGCGACGGCCCTGGCCGCCCTGAGCTGACGGCGGAGGGCTCCGGCTCTCATGTCATGGTCGTGCCGAGGGTCCCGCTGACGAAGGTGGGAGACGATCCCACGTCGAACGTGAAGCCACCGCGAGATTTGTGGCGATTTTTCGCATTAGCTTCACGTTCGGCGTGTCCGGGCCGAGCCGAAGGCTAGTGCCCGCTGCGCGTCAGCGTCCCCTGGGTTCTGAGCACCCTGCTGGCGGTGATCTTCTCGGTCCTGCGGGCCTCGCGCTCCAGATAGCGCTGCTTGGATTCGTCGAACTTGTCGCCGGCCGCCTCGAGCTCCTTGACCAGCAAGCCCAGGTCGTCGCGCATCCAGGCGGCCTCGCCGGTGAAGTCCTCGCGCTCGAAGATGCGCCACTTCTTCAGCACCGGCATCACCACCTCGTCGAGATGGATGCGCGGGTCGTAGACGCCGCCGACGGCGATGATCACCGCCTTGCGCCGGAATTCCGGCACCGTGAAGCCGGGCATCTTGAAGTTGCGCAGAATCTTGTGCACCGACCGCATGGCCTGATTCGGGGCGATGTCCAGGCCCGCGGCGCTGACATCCCGGTAGAAGATCATGTGCAGGTTCTCGTCGTGGGACACCCTGGCCATCAGCTGTTCGGCGATCGGGTCGCCGGCGACCTTGCCGGTGTTGCGGTGCGAAACCCGAGTGGCCAGTTCCTGGAACGAGACGTACATGACCGAGTCGAAGATGCTCTCAGCAAACATGTCGCCCTGACTATTCTGCCCCGGACTGAAGCCGCGGGTCATTTGCTCAAGGCGAAGCTTCTCCAGCTCGACCGGGTCGACGGCACGGGTGACCACCAGGTAGTCACGCAGTGCCGTACTGTGCCTGGCCTCCTCGGCGGTCCACCGGTTCACCCACTGCCCCCACGGGCCATCCATGCTGAAGTTCATCGCGATCTCGCGGTGATACGACGGCAAATTGTCCTCAGTCAGTAGGTTTTGCACGATCGCCACCTGCGCCACGTCGGTGAGCCGACTCTGGCCGGGCTCCCAGTCCTGGCCGTCGAGCGCGGAGAAATTCTTGCCGTCCGACCACGGAACGTAGTCGTGCGGGTTCCACTCCTTGAACTTCTCGAGATGCCGGTTGAGCAGCCGCTCGGCCACGGGCTCAAGCTCGTGAAGTAGCTGTAAATCGGTCATTCCCTTGGACACAAAGCCCTCCCAGTTATCTGTTTCCGCCAGTAACTCGCAATGTATCTGTGTCATGCGGTTACATCAAGAAAGCCACGCCGGGAGGCGATTGAAAAGGGTCTTTGGTCCCTACGGGCGTCACGAGCGGGTCACGCCGCCGGCGCGGCGCTACCGAGCGGGGACCAGGTAGGGCGCGAGGGTGGACAGCTTCTCGCAGGTCTCCTCGAATTCGCGCTCGGGGTCGGACTCCTCGATGATCCCGGCACCGGCCCGAAGCCAGGTCGTGCCGTCGCGCTCGTAGGCGGCCCGCAGCGCCAGCGCCGCGTCCAGCCCGCCGTCCGCCGAAACGGTCACGACGGCACCGGAATACAGTCCGCGCGGGGTGTCGTCGAGGCGCAGGATGGCCTCGACCCCGACCGGTTTGGGAATGCCCGACGCGGTGACCGCCGGGAAGAGTGCTTCCAGCGCGTCCATCCGGTCGTTCGACGAGCCCAGGCGCGCGGTGATCGTCGAGCCGAGGTGCTGCACGCTCCCCCGCTCGCGCACCGTCATGAAATCGGTGACCGATGCGGTGCCCGGCTGCGCGATCTCGGTCATCTCCTGCAGCGAGCTGCGCACCGAAATGGCATGCTCCACGATCTCTTTGGAGTTGGACTCCAGATCGGCGCGGGCCCGGCGGTCATGCGCCGCGCCCCGGCCGAACGCGCGCGTCCCGGCCAGCGGCTCGGTGACCACCGCACCATCCCGGTCGACCGCGGCAACCAGTTCGGGGCTGTAGCCCAGGGCCCGAATCCCGGACAGCCGCAAAAGAAATGACCGCACCGGCGTGTTGTGCCGACGAGCAAGCCGATAAGTGGCCGGAAAGTCCAGCGCGAAGGGTACTTTCACGGATCGGGAGAGGATCACCTTCTGGTAGCGCGCCGCCGCGATCTCGCCGACGGCGAGCGCCACCCGGTCGCGGTAGCCCGACGAATCGGCGGTCACGTCGATGCCGCGGGCGTCGCACACCTCGGGCACCCCGTCGCCGAGCAATGCCAGCACCGCCTCGCGGTGGCCGGGCGCAGCGCCGGCGAGTCGAACCTCGCCGCGGCTCACCACGATGCGGCCAAGGGGCCAGAACACCCGGGCCAGCGGGGTGTGGGGAGCCAGCCGGTCACCCAGCCCGTAGCGGTACACGCCGAACTCGAAGGCGACCCAACCGAACAGCTGATCGGTCTCCAGCAGCAGCCGGTCGACGGCCTCACCCAGGACGGGTGCGGGCCGTCCGGACCACGGGTGACGCCGGGTCGTCCCGTCGCGCGTCACCCGCAGCTCGTCGGAGTCCAGCTCGATCATCGCCCGCACACCGCTGGCCAGGACCCACTCGCCGGCCCGCTCGTAGAGCAGATACTGCTCGCCGGCCCGCTCCGACACCACCGCGGCCAGCGCGGCCGCCAGGTCGGCGGGATCGACGTGTGCGGGAAGCGGAATCGTCGATTCCGCGCAGTCCGCGGGATTCGTCTCGACGCCGACCTCGGTCATGGTTAGTAAATGTAGCCTAACCTATCCAATGGGGTCGACCCCGGCGCGCCTGCGCGAGCGACTCCGACCGAGGCCGGGGCCCGCCGATGGCCCTGTCCCCGGTCCGCGCCGACTTACGCATCGAGCCGGCAGCACACTCAGCGCGCATTCACCCCAGATTGCCCCGGCACTCCAGGGTCGCCGACTGCCGGCGGCACGCGCCCGACCCTGGTTTTTTCTTTGCCGAAAGCCGTCTCGCGTGATGGAATTCGTCCCGCGACGCCGGCGTGCCCACGAGTGGCGGTTTGGCACCGGCGGGGCTAGATTCTTCACGATCGTCGGGATGTTCGTGGTTTGCTCGCTGACGAACGTTGCTTCCCTGATCAGTCACCTGCCACGGGAGGCACCATGCTGCAAGAGTTCTGGAACAACTTCACCCACAACCTGTTCAAGCCGCTGTTGCTGTTCTTCTACTTCGGGTTCCTGATCCCGATCCTGAAGGTGCGCTTGGAGTTCCCCTACGTGATCTACCAGGGCCTGACCATGTATCTGTTGCTGGCCATCGGCTGGCACGGCGGCGAGGAACTGGCCCAGATCGGCGCCTCCAGCATCGGGGCCATCGTCGGGTTCATGGTGTTGGGTTTTGTGACGAATTTCCTGATCGGCGGTCTGGCCTACCTTCTCTTGAATTCACTGAGTTCGATGCGAGGCGTCGACAAGGCGACGGTCGCGGGCTACTACGGTTCCGACTCGGCGGGCACCTTCGCCACCTGCATAGCCGTGCTGACCTCGGTCGGCATCGCGTTCAACGCCTACATGCCGGTGATGCTGGCCGTGATGGAGATTCCCGGTTGCCTGGTGGCCCTGTACCTGGTGGCGCGGCTGCGGCACCGGGGCATGGACGACGCCGGGAACATGCCCGATGAGGCCGGATACGCCGCGCCGGTCAAGGCAGGCATCGGCCCGGGCACGCCGGCGCGGCCCGCCGACGGCCGCAGCCTGCAGGCCGAACACGAGCGCGGCGTCGAGCAGGAGCTGGAGTTCGCGATGGAGATGTCGGACCATCCCGAGGTTCTGGACCTGGGCGAGCCGCTGCCGGCCGGCAAGAGGTCCTCCCTGTTCACCCGCGAGCTGTTCCAGGAAGTCTTCCTCAACCCGGGACTCGTCCTGCTCTTCGGCGGCATCGTCATCGGACTGCTCAGCGGGTTGCAGGGCCAGAAGGTCGTGGCCGATGACGACAGGTTCTTCGTGCTGGCGTTCCAGGGCGTGCTGTGCCTGTTCCTGCTGGAGATGGGAATGACGGCCTCCCGCAAGCTCAAGGACCTCCGGTCGGCCGGGCGCGGCTTCATCATCTTCGGCCTGCTGGCGCCGAACATCTTTGCCGCGCTGGGGATCGTCGTCGCCCACCTGTACTCCTACCTGACCCACACCGACTTCCAGCCGGGGACCTATGTGCTGTTCGCGGTGCTGTGCGGCGCGGCGTCCTACATCGCCGTGCCTGCCGTGCAGCGCCTGGCCATCCCCGAGGCCAGCCCGACCCTGCCGCTGGCCGCATCGCTGGGCCTGACGTTCTCCTACAACGTCACGATCGGCATCCCGCTCTACATTGAGATCGCCCACGTCATCGGGCACTGGTTCCCGGGCACCTGAGAACTACCCCAGCAGGCCCCGCACGACCCCGTCGGCGAGCAGGCGTCCGCGTTCGGTGAGGACCAGCCGGTCCCGCAGTGGCACCAACAATCCGTCGGCGACTGCGCACTCGGCGCGTTCGCGCTCGGTGGCGTCCAGCACGGCCAGCGGAAGGCCTTGGCGCAGGCGTGTTCTCAGCAGGACTTCCTCGGTGTGCAACGCGTCCGGGCCGAGTTGCTCGAATCCCGCCACGGGCAGCGCCGCATTGGCCAACCTCTCGGCATAGGCGTTGGGATGCTTGACATTCCACCAGCGCGTGGCCCCGACATAGCCGTGCGCCCCGGGCCCCGCGCCCCACCATTGACCGCCGTCCCAGTAGCCGAGGTTGTGCCGGCATTCTCCGCCCGGGCGCGACCAATTGGACACCTCGTACCAGCTCATCCCCGCCTCGGTGAGACGGGCATCAACCAGCTCGTAGCGGTGCGCGAGGACGTCGTCGTCGGGGGCGGCCAGCTCCCCGTGGCGAACCCGCCGGGCCAGCGCGGTGCCCTCCTCGACGGTCAGGGCATAGGCGGACACGTGATCCACGCCGGTTTCGACCGCCGTGTCGACGGAACGCAGCAGGTCGTCGTCGCTCTCCCCCGGCGTGCCGTAGATCAGGTCGAGGCTGACGTGTTCGAAACCGGCCTGCAGGGCCTCGCGGGCCGCGGCCGCCGATCGGTTCGGCGTGTGAATCCGGTCGAGGACTCCCAGCACCCGCGGTGACACCGATTGCATGCCCAGCGACACCCGCGTGTATCCGGCCGCACGGATCGCGGCGAAGAAGTCCGGCCAGGCCGACTCCGGGTTGGCCTCGGTGGTGATCTCGGCGTCCGGTGCCAGCGCGAAGTGCTCACGCACCATGTCCAGCAGCGTGGCCACGCGCGCGCCGCCCAGCAGCGACGGCGTCCCGCCGCCGACGAAGACGGTGTCCACCGTCGGCGCGGCCAACCGCGCGGCCGCGAGTCCGAGTTCCGTGCGCAGCGCCTGCAGCCAGGCATCGGGGTTGACTCCCCCCAGCTCTGCCGGAGTATAGGTGTTGAAATCGCAATAACCGCAACGGGTTATGCAGAACGGGACGTGCACATACAACCCGAACGGCCGATCCGGACCGAGCCGCAGGCCAGGAAGGTCGACCGGTTCCTCGGGCTGGCTCATGCCTCATGATCCCATGGCCGATGATCCCATGGCTGCGGACCGGCTCGGAGCCCTCAGTCCTCTTCTGTCTTCGGGCAGCCGCCGCCCTGGTTATCCAGGAAGCCGAGAAGGTGCGTCAAAGACCCCACCGGTGCCGCGTCCTGACTGCACGCCGCACACTGGGGCCACGCGCCGGGACCCTGGGCGGTCATGATCCGATCTCCGACCTCGATCTGCCCGTCAGGCGAGGTGGCCGACGGCAAACCGTGACCGCCGTTGGCATCCCATGTCGGCTGGCTGATCTGCAGACCGCCGTACAGGCCGTTGCCGGTGTCGGCCGCCCAGTTGCCGCCCGATTCGCACTGCGCGATGGCTTCCCAATCGACATCCTCGGCTTTGGAATCGCTGGTCGACACCGCCAGAGCGGTGGCGAACAGCGCGCCCACCATCAGGACTTGGGCCAGGAACGCGGACACGACGACGCGGAATCCCGCGGGATTGAGTGTCATATCACTCGCACCTTGCTGGCCAGCCAACGACCGCCGACCTTCGTCATGACCATCTTGACCCGACTCCGTTGCAGGGTCGCTCTCGGACTCTGGCGAGTCTTGACCGATTGGTCGACGAGCATGACGACCACGGCCCTGCTGGTGGTGGCCTTCTTCACCCAAGCCTCGGTGATCCTCCCGCGCACGGTCGTCGCATTTTCCCGCAGAATCCGGTGCAGTTCCGAGCCGGATTTGCGGTAGTTCGCTTGGAAATCTCCGGTCGCGCCGTCGAGGATGTCGCCGTATCTGTCCCCGATGGTCTCGCCGTCGAAGTTCATCAGCTTGCCGATGTAGGTCTGGGCGGCCGCGAGCGCCTCCCTGGCTGCGGTGTTGCGTTGCTGCTCCTGATAGAGCAACTGCCCGCCCAAGCCCGCGAGGGCCAGAGTGATGACGAGGACTCCGGCGGCCAGCCAGCGCAATGCCGAACGTCTCGGACGCGAGCGAGAAGTCGCACCGGGGCGATGACGCACGATCCCCGGGAGTCGTTCGGTGATCGCGAAATGCGACGCGCCGGTCGGCCTTCTGCCCACCGTCTGGGCGGCGCTGCCGCTCTCGACCCGTGATCCGCGCACAATGACCTCCATCCCCTCCAGCACACGACGAAGAAATTATCACTGGTAACAGATGTCACATCGGTAACGGAGAAGCAGCTTTTTCGCATGCGAATCGGGTCCCCGCGCGGGCGCGTGGACGTCTTCCATGGCACAATGGCCGGCGTGACCGTCTCCAACCCCCGACTGCGCGTTGCGCTGGTGACACGGCGGCACATCGATCTCAAGCGCGTCTGCAGCTGTTGTTGTCTCCGCTGATCTGGTAGATCCGCCCACTTGTCAGTAGCCGGCGCCGGATCTGTGCCACCGCCGGAAATTTTCTTCTGATTTGCGCGTCCACGCCTGCGCGCGTTCTTGAATGACCACGGAGCAATGATCACAACCTCTTGCACACAGTTGCGCACCGCCACGCGAGGGCGTGCGCGGGAATATCTCGAGTTACCCAATGGTTTTCGCCATGGTACGCAGCGCTGCGTACGGGGCCGCAGCGAAAGCGTCAGCGCGACATCGTGTTTGCGCACGCCTATCCCGCTGAGAAAAACCGATCACCACATGGATCCTGGTGTGCGCTCTGTCACGCACACCAGGTGGACGGAGAAAGATCACCGATGACCACCACCGAAGCGACGAGCCTCTCCGAAGCCGAGTTACGTGAGATGGCGGCGCGCGGGGCGGCCGACCTCGAAGGTGCAAGCGCCACCGAGGTGCTGAGGTGGACGGACGAGATCTTCGGCGGCGTGCGGGGACCGCGCAGTTGGGCGACGTGCAACTACGTGGTCGCTTCCAGCATGCAGGACGCGCTGCTCGTCGAGCTGGCCGCCCAGGTCCGGCCCGGGGTGCCGGTTGTGTTCCTGGACACCGGATACCACTTCGCGGAAACCATCGGGACGCGCGACGCGGTCGAGTCGGTCTACGACATCCACGTGATCAACGCCACTCCCGGGCACACGGTGGCCGAGCAGGATGCGCTGCTGGGCAAGGATCTGTACGCACGGAACCCAGGTGAATGCTGCCGGCAGCGCAAGGTCGCTCCGTTACGTAAAGCGCTGCAAGGCTATTCAGCGTGGGTCACGGGGCTGCGCAGGGTCGACGCACCCACCCGCGCCAACGCGCCGGTGGTCAGCTTCGACGAGGCGTTCAAGCTGGTGAAAGTCAGTCCGCTGGTGGATTGGACCGACCGGGCCGTCGAGAGCTACATCGCCGAGCACGGCGTGCTGGTCAACCCGCTCATCGCCGAAGGGTATCCGTCGATCGGCTGCGCGCCCTGCACGGTGCGGCCCGCCCTGGGCGCCGACCCGCGCAGCGGACGCTGGCAGGGAACCGCGAAGACCGAGTGCGGTCTGCACGCATCGTGACGGAGCCGGACGTGGCCGGCGTGCTATCGGCGACGGCACGGGACTGGCCGGCGACGGGTCAATGGGTCAACAACCATGTGACGATGACGAGCACCACGAGCACGACGAGCACGAGTGTCACATGCGAGCGGGGCATGGACGTTACCGCGACGTCCCGTCGGTGCGCCGGAGGCGGCGCATCACGTCGATGCCCTTGCCGAGCAGTCCGTCCAGCACCAGCGCCATGAGATAGGCCACCGCGAGCACGATCGGCATCACCACCATCGCCTGCAGCACGAACGGCAGCCCGGAAAGCCACAGTTCGTTGCCGTCCCACCAGTTCAGGAACGCGGTCATCGGCCACACACTATTCGTGCCCGCCGCCAAAGCCAACGCGCGGGCAACGAATCGCCCGTCTGCCAGGATCGACCCATGGCTGCTGCCGACAGTACGACCTGCCTCATCGACAGCATCCACATGAAGATCCAGAACCAGTTGGTCGACCTCGACCTGACGCGGCTGACGGGACCGCGCGGGCGAAACAACGCAGATGCGCGCCCAGGGCATCGCGACACTGCGCCGGGCGCTGGCCGAGCTGGGGCCCTGGCTCGCCGAGCGGGTCGACGCGCTGACGTACCCGGAGGACGTGAAACTGCTTGACGTGCAACTCAACCGGCTCCGGCGATGGCATGCGGGGACGGGTCGACCAGAGCGCACCCTGACCGTACAGCTGGTCAGCCGGCCACCGGCGCTGCGACGCCTGGCCGGTCACCTGATCGCCATCGGACCGCTGCCCGAGCACGCACCGAAGTTCGCCAGACGCCGCGGGTGATCCCCGGATTGCGCGAAGCGTGGACGTCGGGCGGGTCGACAGTCGATGATGTCCGCATGGTGCTGCACGCCGAACCCGCCGACCAACCCAACCCCACCGACGTCGGGGACACAGTGGAACCGGTGGGGGATTCCCCGGCGGCGTCACCCATCGACTTCAGCGCGCCCGCGCCCCTGGCGCCCAACGCCGGTCTGCGCAACCCGTTCCCGCCGATCGCCGATTACGCGTTTCTGTCCGACTGGGAGACGACGTGCCTGATCTCCCCGGCGGGGTCGGTGGAATGGCTCTGCGTGCCCCGACCGGACTCTCCCAGCGTGTTCGGGGCGATCCTGGACCGCAGCGCCGGTCATTTCAGGCTGGGGCCCTACGGGGTTTCGGTTCCGTCGGCGCGCCGCTACCTGCCCGGCAGTCTGATCATGGAGACCACCTGGCAGACCCACACCGGGTGGCTGATCGTGCGCGACGCGCTGGTGATGGGCCCCTGGCACGACATCGAGCGCCGTTCGCGGACGCATCGGCGCACCCCGATGGACTGGGACGCCGAGCACATCCTGCTGCGCACCGTGCGCTGCGTCAGCGGCACCGTCGAGCTGATGGTGAGCTGCGAGCCGGCCTTCGACTACCACCGCACCGGGGTGACGTGGGAGTATTCGGCCAACGCGTATGGAGAGGCCGTCGCCCGCGCCGCCAAGCAGCCCGACGACCACCCCACCCTGCGGCTGACGACCAACCTGCGCATCGGCCTGGAGGGCCGGGAAGCACGTGCTCGCACCCGGATGAAGGAGGGCGACGACGTGTTCGTCGCCCTGAGCTGGACCAAGCACCCGGCGCCGCAGACCTACGAAGAAGCCGCCGAACGGATGTGGCAGACCACCGAGTGCTGGCGCCAGTGGATCAACATCGGCAACTTCCCCGACCACCCGTGGCGGGCGTATCTGCAACGCAGCGCCCTCACCCTCAAAGGCCTGACCTATTCCCCCACCGGCGCGCTGCTGGCTGCCGCCACCACGTCGCTTCCGGAAACCCCTCGGGGCGAACGCAACTGGGACTACCGTTATGCCTGGGTCCGGGACTCTACGTTCGCGTTGTGGGGGCTCTACACGCTGGGCCTGGATCGCGAGGCCGATGACTTCTTCGCGTTCATCGCCGATGTCTCGGGCGCCAACAACAACGAACGCCATCCGCTGCAGGTGATGTACGGCGTGGGCGGCGAGCGCAGCCTGGTCGAAGAAGAATTGCACCACCTGTCCGGCTATGACCAGGCGCGCCCGGTGCGGATCGGCAACGGTGCCTACGACCAGATCCAGCACGACATCTGGGGTTCCATCCTGGACTCGTTCTACCTGCACTGCAAATCCCGCGAGCAGATCCCGGAAAGCCTGTGGCCGGTGCTCAAGAGGCAGGTCGAGGAAGCGATCAAACACTGGCGCGAACCCGACCGCGGCATCTGGGAGGTCCGCGGGGAGCCACAGCACTTCACCTCGTCGAAGGTGATGTGCTGGGTGGCGCTGGACCGCGGCTCCAAGCTGGCCGAGCGGCAGGGCGAGAAAAGCTACGCGCAGCAGTGGCGCGCGATCGCCGAGGAGATCAAGGCCGACATCCTCGAGCACGGCGTCGACTCGCGCGGCGTGTTCACCCAGCGCTACGGCAGCGACGCACTCGACGCCTCGCTGCTGCTGGCGGTGCTGACCCGGTTCCTGCCCCCGGACGACCCGCGGGTGCGCAACACGGTGCTGGCAATCGCCAACGAGCTCACCGAGGAGGGCCTGGTGTTGCGCTACCGGGTCGAGGAGACCGACGACGGGCTGTCCGGCGAGGAGGGCACGTTCACCATCTGCTCATTCTGGCTGGTGTCGGCGCTGGTCGAGATCGGCGAGGTGGCCCGCGCCAAGCGGCTGTGCGAGCGGCTGCTGGCCTACGCCAGCCCGCTGCACCTGTACGCCGAGGAGATCGAACCGCGGACCGGCCGGCACCTGGGCAATTTCCCGCAGGCGTTCACGCACCTGGCACTGATCAACGCCGTTGTCCACGTGATTCGCGCCGAGGAGGAGGCCGACGGCTCCGGGATGTTCCAGCCCGCCAACGCCCCCATGTGAACGCCCGCGGGTGGCGGCGGGCACTCGCGTGACCGACCGCCCCGGCGACGCGGCCCGGGCGCCGCGATACCATGCGGCGGTGCCTGCCGCGACGCGTCGACCCTGGATCCTGACCGCATTCCTCCTTCTGGCGATCGCCGCCCTGGCCGGGTGCGGTCACAGCGGCAAGCCCGCCGCGACGTCGGGGACCAGCACCTCGGCGGGTGCGCACTGGTCGCGGCCCTCGGCTCCCCCGGACCCGCAGACGTTGCTGCAGGTCGGCGCCCTCGCCGTCACAAAGGTGCCCGGCGGCACGCTGACGTCGATCAGGACCCAGGAGACCGGGAGCTGGCGAGTCCACGTCGTCACCGCCGACGGCACCGAGCAGTCGATGGACGTGTCCTCGGACGGCGTCACGATCCTGGTCGGGCCGACCCCGAAGAACCAGAGCGAAGCCGACAAGGCCAAGAACCACGCGCTCGCCCAGGCCGCGACCTTGGACTACCGCGCAGCCGTCCAGAAGCTGCTGGCCACGGTGCCCAACGGTTCGATCACCGAGATGCAGCTCGCCGAGACCAACGGCAACACTGTGTGGGAAGCCGACGTCTGGGACACCTACATCGTCGAGCACAAGGTCACGCTCAACGCGGCGTCCGGGGACGTCATCGCGAACAAACAGGTCTAGCGACGTCCGCCGCCGAACACCCTGTGCGGCTTACTTCTTCGCCTTCTCGTCGCCGGTGGACAGCGCCGCGACGAACGCCTCCTGCGGCACGTCCACCCGCCCGATGGTCTTCATCCGCTTCTTGCCCTCCTTCTGCTTTTCCAGAAGTTTGCGCTTGCGGGTGATGTCGCCGCCGTAGCACTTGGAGAGCACGTCTTTGCGGATAGCGCGGATATTTTCGCGCGCAATGATTTTCGAGCCGATCGCCGCCTGTACCGGGACCTCGAACTGCTGGCGCGGGATCAGCTCCTTGAGCTTGGTGGTCATCTTCGACCCGTACGCCGAAGCCCCGTCTCTGTGGACGATCGCGGAGAACGCGTCGACGGTCTCGCCCTGCAGCAGAATGTCGACCTTGACCAGGTCGGCCTCCTGCTCGCCGGCCTCTTCGTAGTCGAGGCTGGCGTACCCGCGGGTACGTGACTTCAGCGAGTCGAAGAAGTCGAAGATGATCTCCCCCAGCGGCATGGTGTAGCGCAGTTCCACCCGCTCGGGCGACAGATAGTCCATGCCGCCCAGCTCGCCGCGGCGGGACTGGCACAGCTCCATGATGGTGCCGATGAACTCGCTGGGCGCGATGATGGTGGTCTTGACCACCGGCTCGTAGACCGCGCGGACCTTGCCCTCCGGCCAGTCCGATGGGTTGGTGACCACGATCTCGGTCCCATCCTCCTTGGCGACCCGGTACACGACGTTCGGCGATGTCGAGATCAGGTCCAGGTCGAACTCGCGCTCGAGGCGTTCGCGGGTGATCTCCATGTGCAGCAGGCCCAAAAAGCCGCACCGGAAACCGAAGCCCAGGGCCACCGACGTCTCGGGCTCATACGTCAGCGCCGCGTCGTTGAGCTGGAGCTTGTCCAGGGCGTCGCGCAGGTCGGGATAGTCCGAGCCGTCCACGGGGTACAGCCCGGAATAGACCATCGGGCGGGGTTCGCGGTAGCCCGTCAGCGCCTCGGTCGCACCGTGGCGCACCGTCGTCACGGTGTCGCCGACCTTGGACTGGCGGACGTCCTTCACGCCGGTGATCAGGTAGCCCACCTCCCCCACGCCGAGGCCCTCGCTGGGCTTGGGTTCGGGCGAGACGATGCCGACCTCGAGCAGCTCGTGGGTCGCGCGGGTTGACATCATCAGGATGCGTTCGCGCGGAACGATTTTGCCGTCCACCACCCGCACGTAGGTCACCACGCCGCGGTAGATGTCATAGACCGAGTCGAAGATCATCGCGCGGGTGGGCGCGTCGGCGTCGCCCTGCGGCGGCGGCACCTGGCGGACCACCTCGTCGAGTAGCTGCGCCACCCCCTCGCCGGTCTTGCCGGACACCCGCAGCACGTCGTCGGGCTCGCACCCGATGATGTGCGCGATCTCCCCCGCGTAGCGGTCGGGGTCGGCAGCCGGGAGGTCGATCTTGTTGAGCACCGGGATGATCGTCAGATCGCGGTCCAGGGCCAGGTACAGGTTGGCCAACGTCTGCGCCTCGATGCCCTGGGCGGCATCGACCAGCAGCACGGCCCCCTCGCAGGCTTCCAGCGCGCGCGACACCTCGTAGGTGAAGTCGACGTGGCCGGGGGTGTCGATCAGGTGCAGGACGTAATTGTCTTCGGGGGTGTTACCCCCCGATACTTTCCACGGCAACCGCACGTTCTGCGCCTTGATGGTGATCCCACGTTCCCGCTCGATGTCCATGCGGTCCAGATACTGGGCGCGCATCGAGCGTTCGTCGACGACACCGGTGAGCTGCAGCATGCGGTCGGCAAGCGTGGACTTGCCGTGGTCGATGTGGGCGATGATGCAGAAATTCCTGATCTGCGCCGGCGCGGTGAAGGTCTTGTCGGCGAAGCTGCTGATGGGAATCTCCTGGTGT
>NZ_JBYCLC010000254.1:0-2654 GCF_057473685.1 Mycobacterium sp. TH-M116
GAACGCTCGCACGGTTGAGCGTTTCCTGAACGCCCTGCAGGACGCGGACTACGCGACCGCGGATGCCGTGCTGGACGACGACCTCGTCTACGAGAACGTCGGTTTGCCCACGATTCACGGCCGCGCCAGGGCGATGAAGCTGTTCCGCCGGATGGAGGGCCGCGCCGCCTTCGAGGTGAAGATCCACCGCATCGCCACCGACGGGGCCGCGGTGCTGACCGAACGCACCGACGCGCTGATCTTCGGCCCGCTGCGACTGCAGTTCTGGGTGTGCGGCGTGTTCGAGGTGCACGCGGGGCGGATCACGTTGTGGCGGGACTACTTCGACTTCTTCGACATGATGAAGGCAACCGTGCGCGGTGTCGCGGCGCTGGTGCTGCCCTCGCTCAAAGCGACGTTTTAGCGCCGCCGGCGGTGCGGGCACACCCGGGAAGCACTCGGCCTGCTCCCGCCCTCAGCTGCGGGGCAGTCCGCCGAGTTCGTCGAATGCCTGCGCCCACCCGACCAGGCGATCGGTGGCCTGCGCCAGCTCGGCGCGATAGCGCTGCCGCGGTCCGGCGGAAGCCTCGCCCGAGGCATTCGCCGAAGACACCAATTGCGCTGCAGCGGTAACTATTTCGTTGTACTGGCGAACGCCGGCCGCCAACTGTGCGGTGAACACGTTGATGGTCGCCACCAGGTGCGGCCGCGACGACTCCGAATGCCGCGCTGCCCGCTCCATCGAGACCACCTCCGCTGCGGTGGCCGCCATGGCCGTCGAGGCCCTGTCCGCCGCCGAGGTCAGGTCGTCGATTTCGGTGGGCGGCAGCAGGGCTCCCCGCTCCAGCACGCCCACCAGCGAGTGGAATCCGCGTTCGGAGGCGCCCAGCGCGTACATCGCCGGACGCGCCGCCGAACCTGGCGGCGGCAGCCGTCGGGCGCCCGCGGATTGTCCCGGCGGCAGCGGCTCCGACCGCAGCCACCGGTAGCGCAGCAGCAACAACGTCGCCGGGATCGACTGCACGACCGCGATGGCGCCGGTGACCTCCAGCAGCAGCGCGAACCAGCCCCAGGCTGCCAGCAGCGCCGTCACCACCGCCCAGAACAGGCACCCGGCGCTGAAGATCAGCCCCCAGCGCAGCGCGCGGCGGCGGCGGCGCACCAGCCGCGCGCGGGGATCCACCGCCCCGCCGAGCCGTCGGGCCAGCACCTCGGAGAGCTCCTCGGCGATGCCCAGACCTCGCTGCAGCAGCGCACGCCACGGCCCGCGCTGAGTCGATTTCACCGTCATCACAAGCCCCGAAGTCCCGAAAGCCCCGCGCTACTGGCCGAGCGGCTGCTCGGGCACCGCCGGTCCGGCAGTCTCGGGGGGCGTGGCTTGGGGGGCGGCGGCGGACCCGCCGGTCGGCAGAGCTTCGCCCCGCATCGAGGCACGGATCTGTTCGAGCCGGGAATGGCCGGCCATCTGCACGCCGGCCTGCTCGACCTCGAGCATTCGGCCCTGTACGGAACCCTTCGCGAGCTCGGCGGCACCGACCGCGTTGGCATAGCGGCGTTCGATCTTGTCGCGCACCTCGTCGAGGTTGGGCACGTTGCCCGGCGCGGCGACCTCACTCATCGACCGCAGCGAGGCGCTCACCTGTTCCTGCATCTTGGCCTGCTCGAGCTGGCTGAGCAGTTTGGTGCGCTCGGCGATCTTCTGCTGCAGCACCATCGCGTTCTGGTCGACGGCCTTTTTGGCCTGGCCGGCCGCGCTCAGAGCCTGGTCGTGCAGCGTCTTGAGGTCCTCGACACTATGCTCGGCGGTCACCAGCTGGGCCGCGAACGCTTCGGCGGCGTTGTTGTACTCGCTGGCCTTGGCGGCGTCACCGGCAGCGGTGGCCTGGTCGGCCAGCGTCAGGGCCTGACGGACGTTGACCTGAAGCTTCTCGATATCGGCGAGCTGCCGGTTGAGCCGCATCTCGAGCTGACGCTGGTTGCCGATCACCTGCGCCGCCTGCTGGGTCAGCGCCTGGTGGGCGCGCTGGGCTTCCTCGATGGCCTGCTGAATCTGCACTTTCGGGTCGGCGTGCTCGTCGATCTTCGCGTTGAACAGCGCCATCAGGTACTTCCACGCTTTGACGAACGGGTTGGCCATGAGTAGCTCCACCTTCGCTTCCTGTGGGCCGGAGGGGCCGTGTGTCGGACGGCCGTGTGTCGGACGCGGCCGGAGTGCGTCAGTCCGCCCTGTCGCTCAATTTAACGGGTCGGAACCGATAGCCCCACCTTTGCAGCTCGGCCCCGGAGCGCCCGATCCGGGCGTTCAGGCCACTGCCAGGGATGCCACCGATCCGATGACGACCTTGGTCTCGGAGTCGATGGTCCTGGTAGCGGGCCCGCCACCCGGTACGTGGTGGACAGCACGCTCCTCGGTCGCCATACGCTCCCCGGCTTTGGTGAGCACCGCCGACAGCGGCACATCCAGCGCATCGCAGATCGCGTTGAGCAACTCGCTGGAAGGCTCCTTGCGGCCCCGCTCCACCTCGGAGAGGTACCCGAGACTCACCCGCGCCGAATCGGACACTTCGCGCAGCGTGCGGCCCTGTGTCATCCGGGCCCGGCGCAGCACGTCGCCGATCACCTCACGCACCAATGGCGGCATCCTGCTCTCCTTCAGTCCAGTCCGGGTTAGTCCA
>NZ_JBYCLC010000255.1:0-55213 GCF_057473685.1 Mycobacterium sp. TH-M116
TACCCGGCGCTCCGGTACCTACCGGGACGGGACTTTCACCCGCTAGTCCAATCCAACTTCCAGGACGCAACATCCTGACAGGCTATCAGTGTGAAGAATAAGCAGTGTGAAGAATAAGTTGTGCGAAGAATAAGTTGGGCGAAGAATAAGTTGGGCGAAGAATAAGTTGGGCTGCAATGTAAGTCGCATTTTCACGGCAACGTGCCACGCGCATGTCGGGGTTCATATTTCACGCGGTGGGGCAGGTAAAGCCTTTGCGCTGGTGCCGATTCCGCTACGAATTCGACGCCGCCGCGGTCACGACGACGGTGATGGTGTCGACACCGGGGTCAGAGGAGATGACCAGTTGGGAGGCGTCGGCTGACGATGTCACGGCGCCGCCGGTGACGTCCACGGTATACCCGTTGGGGAACTCCACCTGTGGCACGGCGATCGTGGTGTCCGAGCCTGCTGCGAAGGTTCCAGATCCGCCGACTTCTGCTGTGGAGTAGGTGAATTCGAAGACACCATTGCTGAACGACCACGAATCCGGCGTCCCCGAGATCACCTGAGGATACGGGGCGGACAACGCATCCAAGTTGCCTGTGTCGATGTTGCTGCCGGTCAAAGGTTCGGCGAGGTTCTTGATCAACCACTCCGTGGCCGCCGACGTGGACGTGATGTCGTTTTGACCTGTCAGGGCCCACTCGGTCCAGCCGATGAGATTTTGGTCGGCGGCCCCCATCGAGGCCTCGAGCTCTGTCACGTTGTTGGTGGCTCCGAATTCGGTCATGAAGGCCGGGATGTCGTGCGCCTGGGCGTAATCCACGGCGGTTTGGGCGATCAGGTCGACATCGGGCACGCACCCGATGACCGGGATGGTGAATTGACAGTAGTCGTGGAACGACAGGGCGGTGTTGGAGACGTCCAGGGAGCCCAGATGGATGGGTGACATGAAACTGGAGGTGACGCTGGGTTCGTAGAAGATCGTCGTGTTCGGGTCGACGGCGCGGATGGCCTCACCCACCTGGTCGTAGAACGGCGTCAGCTGCTGCTGCTCGAAGAACGGGTCACCCAAGACCGTCAGCGGCCATTGCGAACCCGGGCTCGGTTCGTTCATGATCTCGATGCCGGCCACATCAGAGTTGCCGTTGAAGTTGGCGGCGACGTGTTCAGCCATCTGGGCGTAGTTGTCTTCCAACCCGATGCCGTTGGAGGCGTCGGCGTTGACCCAGAACTCATCCCAGGCGTGCAACTCTGCGGGATCGAGGAACTCGTTGGCCGGGAAAGGCAATTGCACGTTGAGCGCCCCGGCATCCGTCGCCCACGTCGGCATGCCTTCGCCGCCGAAGTCGCTGCTGTAGGCGTCCTGGTGCATGTCGATGATGGTGTAGATGTCGTGCTGTCCCAGGATGTTCACGGTCTGGTCGATCGACTCCAGATAATCGGGGTTGTAGACACCCGGCTGCGGCTCCAGGTCGGACCAGATGATGCCGAGCCGAACCACGTTGTAGCCGTTGTCCTGCAGGAACTGCGCATCGGCATTGTCGAAGCCCAGAGCAGACGGGGTGCCCGGCGGAAGTTTGTCGATGAGGTTGTAACCGTGCATTTCGACGACTTGGCCGTCGCTGTTGATGAGGTAGTCGCCGTCGGCGGTGATCTGCGGCAACGTTCCGGTGGCGTCGTTGCCCGGTGCGCTGCTCAGGCCGAAGTCGCCGACCATGCCGTGGAAGCCGAACAAGCCGCCGTTACCCCCGGCGCCCCCCAGCGCGGGTAACACACCGGCGGGCGCGTCGGCGCCGCTGTCGCCCGCAGCCCCACCAGCACCACCGAAACCGAACAACGCCGCCGTGCTGCCGCCGTCACCCCCGGCACCACCGGCGGCCCCATCCACACCGTCACCGCCGGCGCCGCCGGTGCCGCCGTTACCGAACAGGACGTGAGCGCCGGCACCGCCGATGCCCCCGGCCCCACCGACCCCGCCATCGACTCCGGCCTGACCCAGACCGCCCGCGCCACCGACCCCGCCATCGCCCAGGAGCAACCCACCCGCACCACCGGCACCACCGATACCGCCGTCGACGCCGCCACCGCCGGCACCGCCGTCACCGATCAGCCCCGCCGAGCCTCCCGCCATACCGGCACCGTGATCGACACCGGCCGCACCGGCAGCGCCGGCGCCGCCGTCACCCATCACAAAGCCGCCGTCACCGAGGTTGCCGAACAATCCCGAACTCCCCAGCAGCGAATCATTGCCACCGGTGTATCCATTCACACCGTTGCCGATCAGATCCCGCCCGAACAACAGCACCGAGGGCTCGTTGAGGGCCGAGTCCAGCGCCTGCCCAACCGGACTGCCGATGTAATCCTGACTGGCCGCGACGGTGGCCACATCGAGCTGATTACCCACCTCGGCAAAAGTCGCGTCCAACAGCACCGCCACATCGAGGGTGTCGGTGAGCCCCGCACCCACATCGGCTCCCACAGTCGTGGCAACGTCACCCCCCACAGCTCCCAGATCAGCCGTGGCCGCACCCACTCCCGCCGCCGCCGCATCCAGGATCGGCTGAAGAATCACATCCAGCACGTCAGCACGCGCACCCGGCAACCCCACCCCCGCCGACAACGCCGCCACCGACAGCACACCAGCCGCAGCACCGGCACCCAGCACCCGGCGCGCGGCACGACCCAAAGCACCACGGCGCCGTTGCCCATACCGCCCGCCAGCAGCCATTCCACACACCTTCCGGGCACCGCGACAACCCGTCGGAGACCATTGAACACAAAACGGGCACCAATGACCATGGGACGTACGTGAAAACCCGCATGGAATTCCTCCGCGGGATGGGACCGTCGCGGACCGGCCCGGTTTTCGCGCGAAAATAACTGGCCAACCTATGGTCTCATCGGCGTGGCGAATGACAGTCATCTCCGTCGGCCAAATCGGCGCGCCATGTGGCAACGCTGCGACGGCGCTCCGGTGAGTAGGCCCGGTGATTAGGCAGAGATAATCCAGGCGTTCTGGAATGTCGGGTCCTGCCGCCGCCAGTGAATCAGGGGGGCGACCGTGTCTGGGCGAAGAGGCATGGCGCCATGGAAATTCCCGGCCTCGCCTCGTCGGCACCTCCGAATCGGTCAGCCCACGGCGTCTCGGACCCGGGCGGCGATCCCGGCCAGCGCGGCTTCGTCGTGGACCGGCGGCGCCAGGCCCGGCCGCTGCAGCGGTAGCTGCACCCAACTGGAACACCCCGCGTACTCGGGGGTGCGGGTCAGCCGGACCGGTTCGGTGAGCGGCAACGCGGAGACCACGAGCACGGCGAGTTGGTGTCGGGGCCGGAAGTCGAGCCGGTCCTCGCGCACCGATTCGGCGGTCCAGATATGCAGATCCTCGATTTCCGGCAGGCCTTCTGGTCGGATAACACTTAGTGCAGCAACGACTTTCGCTGCCGCACGAACCGTGATGTGCTCGTCGCCGCTGTCCCCGGCAGCGAGCGGGAGCAGGTCTTGGTGTTCGGGCCGGACACGTTCGGCGTGACTGTGCGCGACGGTCGGGAACAACAGAAACTCCCGGGACGTCAGTTCGAACCGCTTCTCGCCGATGCCGCCCTTGCGCAGCAGGATGGTCTGACGGCCGTCGAGCAGCGCGCGCACCGCCGCGCTCCACTCTTTGAGCGCGGGCGTCACCGCGTCACCCTGACCAGTTCGGTGATGGCGCCGCACATGCCCTCAACAATAGGGAGGCAATAGGAACAACCGTCGTGCGCCGTCGACTACCAGACCGCCACCGGGCGTGGATGCGGATGACTCCGGAGGCGACGGTCTTTGGTGACCAATCGCCAACCGTGTTCGACGGCAGTGGCATAGATCAGCCGATCGGCCGGATCCCCGGGAAACGACGACGGCAGCGACACCGCCGTGGCAGCCACCGATGCGGTGATGCCGACCGTGCGAACATGCTGGGCGAGCCGCCCGAGCCAGCTACGCAGGGGAATCGTCAACAGAATGCGTTCGTGTTCGGCAAGCCAGGCCAGTTCGAACCACGTGATGGAGGCAACGGCCAGTTCGTCGGCCTGTTCGACCGCCCGGCCGGCCGACTTGCTCAGCCGCTGCGGCTCAGCCGACCACCAATGGAGTGCGTGCGAGTCCAGCAGCACTGTCGTCACGAGGCGTCCCAGGTCTCCCCGGTGGTGAAGAGCTCGTCCTCGGCGGCGGCCGTCATCGCAACGCCGGACAACCGGCCCTTGAGTGAACCGGCGCCAGTGGCACCCACCAGCCGGGCCACCGTACGACCATGCTTGGTGATCTCGATTACCTCGCCTTGGGCGACGTCGTCGAGTAGACCAAGGATTTTTGCCTTCACCTCGGTAGCGGTCATATTTCTGGTCATATAGCCATAATAGTGGTCATTGAGGCACCGATTACGGTTGCGCTATGAGCGACGGCATCCTGCTGATCGAGACCGAAGACCGAGTCCGCACCCTGACCCTCAACCGCCCACAGTCGCGCAACGCCCTGTCCGCGGCGTTGCGGGACGGATTCTTCGCGGCCCTGGCCGACGCCGAGTCCGAGGCCGACGTCGACGTCGTCATCGTGACCGGCGCCGACCCGGTCTTCTGCGCGGGCCTGGATCTCAAGGAGCTCGGTGAGCGCTCGGCGCTCCCCGACATCTCGCCGCGGTGGCCGGCGATGACCAAACCGGTGATCGGGGCGATCAACGGCGCCGCGGTCACCGGCGGGCTGGAGCTGGCACTGTACTGCGACATCCTGATCGCCTCGGAGAACGCGCGCTTCGCCGACACACACGCCCGCGTCGGCCTGCTCCCCACCTGGGGCCTGAGCGTGCGGTTGCCGCAGAAGGTGGGCGTCGGGATGGCCCGGCGCATGAGCATGACCGGCGACTACCTGTCGGCCACCGACGCGCTGCGTGCCGGCCTGGTGACCGACGTGGTTCCGCACGAGCAGCTGCTCAGCAGCGCGCGGGACGTGGCGGCGTCGATCGTCGGCAACAACCAGGGCGCGGTGCGGGCGTTGCTGGAGTCCTATCACCGGATCGACGAGACCCAGACCGGCCCAGGACTGTGGCTGGAAGCGATGGCGGCCAGACAGTACCGGACCACTGGCGAGGACATCGCCGCCAACCGCGAGGCCGTACTGCAGCGCGGGCGCGCCCAGGTGCGCTAGGTCACCGCGGCGCGATGGAGGCGGCGAGTTGCTCGGGCACGGTGTTGAGCAGTTCGGGGAGCAGACCGCCGAAGGGGGTGCCTCCGAGGTTGAGGTCGAGTTGTGTGACGGTGGCATCCGAAGCCGTCACGTCCATCGTGGCCGTGATCGGGTGCGGCGGAACCAGAAGCCCGTCGAAGGACAGGTGGACCACGACCGGGATAGTTGGACCGGTGATGCCCGTGAGGTCGAGGACCTGTTCGAGCACCGGGCCCAGGACAGGGCCGCTGAGGCCCGGGAGAGCCGTTGCCGTGCTCACCGGCAGCGTCATGTCGACGACGGTTTCGCCGTTGAGGAAGCCGTTCAAGAAGTAGGCCGGCATGTCGACGAGCGCGCCGCCTACCGCAAGAGGGTTGCCGGCCTGCGCCGCCGCGGCCAGCGCAGTCACGCCCGTCGCGAGCCCGTTCAGGCCTGCCACAGGCGCCCCGAGCAGGGAAAAGCCCACCGACAACGGCAACCCGAAGTATGCGCTGGACTCCAGCACCGGGGCGTTCGGATTGGTTTCGTTCAGCGCGAAGCTCGCCGAGACGTTCGTATTCGTGAGCGTGGAGATCGTGTTGTCGTAGTTGTCCGCGATCTGTCCGGGGATCGAGCCTGGGCTGAAAAGGCCGGCGAAGTCGTGCGCTTGCTGCGCCGGGATGGACAGGATCGGGAGCAAGTCCCCGGCCGGCCCGAGGATCTTGATATCCGAGAGGTTGCTGGTGTCGTAGCCGCTGATGAACAGGCCCAGGACGCCGTGGGTGAAGTCCTGCACCGCCTCGTGGTAATGGCCCGCCGCTATCGCTTGCTCGGCCAGCCCCGCGTCGGCCCGGTAGACCGGGATGGTCGTCTGCAGGTCAGCGCCCGCTGTCTGCAGCGATGTCACGATCGTCGAGGTCCACTCGATCCGCTGCTCGATGAAGACTTGGGCCGCCGCCACCGGGTTGAAGTTCAACACCGGCTGGATCGCGAGCTCGAGGGCCGCTGGCGCGTTGGCCAACGTCGTGGGCAGATTGGTCAGGGCGTATGCGAGTTGCCCGCCCACCGTCTGCGCGTAACCCTCCTGGTTCGCGACGATCTGGCGCAGGAAGGGGAAGGGGTCGGCGCCCCAGGTGGCTCCGAGGTCGTGCAGGTTGGCGCCGGTTTGGGTGAACAGAACAACCCACGGGTCGGCGGCGGGATTGGACGGAGGCATGCTGGGCGGAAACAATCCCGTGACCACGGGCTGGATCAGGGTTCCGATCGGGTTGGACAGGACCGAGATCAGCCCGCCGTTCAGGATGTTGGACAGCGCCCCACCGGCGCCTTGACTCAAGCCGGTGAGTAAGGACCCGACGGGACTCCCGCCGATAACCGAAGTGCCGCCGCCAAAGATCGCGCCCAGGCCGCCCAGCAGTGTCGGCTGGGCGTTGGCGGCCTCGGTGCTCAGATATGCCGCCGCGCCGCCGCCCAACAAGCTCACAAAGTGGTCATGAAACGCCGCCGCCTGGGTGCTGGCGGCCTGGAATTCCTGGCCGAACGCGCCGAAAACCCGCGAGATGGCGATCGACACGTCGTCGGCGGCGGCGGCCGCGAGCGTGGTGGTGGGAACCGCTGCGGCGGCAGTCGCGTGCTGCAGCGACGCGCCCAGACCTGCCAGATTCCCGGCCGCGGCCGACATCGTTTCGGGTGCGGTGATCACGTACGACATGGTTTTCCCCCGCCCATACCACAGAGACCTGTACTGAGATCCTTATCACACAATGTCGTGCGCGAGGAAGTGCTCCCGCACGGCCGCGGCGGCCCTGATCGCCACGGGCCGCGATAGCCAATACGATCCCAACAACCGCAGAACAGGTTCGGGAGCGCAGGAGGCATCGGTGCGTGCTGTCGTCGATCTCACCGCGCGGGCGCCCGGCGCCCTGGCCTTGGTAGCAGCCACCGCGATGGCCTCCGCGATCACGGCAGCCGCGCCGCGGGCGGCCGCGCAGCCCCCGCCCGGATTCCCCACTCTCGACGATTTCAGCGCGGTCCCCGCGGACAGCTACCTCACCACGGCGGGACCGGGCACGTCCCCCCGGGTCAGGTTCTCCGCCCCGAACAACCTCGTCTGCGACTTCTACGGCGGGCCGCCGCCAGCGCCGCACCCCTCACAGGACATCCGGTGCAACGGCGACATGCCGGGGATGAGCGACGTCCCCTTCCCCGGCGGCAGCCATCCCCGGCCGGGTGATTGCGTGGTGGGGGCGGTGAATTTCAAGGGACCCGGCTACGCGTTGAGCCGCATGTCCTACGGCGGCTGCGACGGCAGCCCCGCCTCGTTGCCCTCGAACGGCAAATTGCTGGGTCCGGGCCAGAAGTTGTCGTATCTCAACGTGACGTGCGTCGTCGGCACGGAGAATCTCGCCGCCTGCCTGGATACCACCAGCGGCGACCACGGGTTCGTTCTCCAGCGCTCCGGCAGCTGGGCGTTCTAGCCGGGACGGCACTCAGCCGAGGGCGGCGCGCAGCGACGCCACCACGTCGTGGATCGAGCCCGTGGTCGAGTAGCCGGCCGCCAGCCGGTGGCCCCCGCCGCCGAAACCGGATGTGACGGCGACCAGATCGACGTGCTTGGCCCGCATCGACACCGACCACTGCCGCGGCTCGACCTCCTTGAAGACCGCCGCCACCTCGGCCTGCTGCGTGGTGCGCACGATGTCGACGATGCTCTCGACCTCCTCGGCCCGCGAGCTCGCCCAGTCCCTGTTCTCGACGACCGCGTACACCAACCCCAGGCCGCCGACCGCGTCGGGCAGCAACCGCGCGGAACCCAGCACCCGCGACAGCAGTGGCAGCCACGCGAACGGATGGGTGTCCATCAGCGTCCGGCTGAGCGTCGCGTTGTCCACGCCGATCTCGACCAGCCGGGCCGCCAGCCGCAGCGCGCGGGCGCCGGCCCAGCGAAACGACCCGGTGTCGGTGGTCAGCCCGGCATAGATGCAGTGCGCGATGTCGCAGTCGATCGGCCGGCCCCATGCGTCCAACAAGTCGGCGATCATCATCGTCGTGGAATCCGCGGACAGGTCGACGAAATTCGCGGTCCCGAACATCTCGTTGGAGACATGGTGGTCGATGACCAGCAACTGCGGAGCCGACATCGCCAGCCCCCTCAACCCACCCAGCCTCGTCGCGCTCGGAACGTCAACGGTCACGACCAGATCAACGTCGGCTCGCATCTCCTCGGAGCGCACCAGCAGCTGACATCCCGGCAGCGACGCCAGCGACTCCGGCAGCGTGGCGGGCGCGGCGAAGCCGACCTCGACCTGCTTGCCGCTCGCATCCAGCGCCAGGGCCAGCGCCAGCCCGGCGCCGATCGTGTCGGCGTCCGGATGGACGTGGGAGATCACCGCGATCGTCGCGGCAGCCGACAGCAACTCGGCGGCACCGAGCGCATCCACGCAGCGGTTCCGTGCGTCCGCGCGCGCGGTCTCGGCCACCTCGCCGGCCACTTCACCGGCCACCTCAGTCCCGGGATCGATCGCCCGCACCGCTGTCCTCGCAGGCCGTGTCCTCGACCGTAGCCCGGTCGCGGTAGGGATCGGCCTCCCCGGCCGGTTTGGCCCCGACGCGAACCCGCGCCAGACCGGCGTCCGCGGCGCGCGCCTGGGCGAGCAACTCGTCCATGCGGTGCACGGTCTCCGACGTGGTGTCCCGGGCGAACGTCAGCGTGGGAGTGAAACGCACGCCGGTGCCCGCCCCGACCTTGGTGCGCAGGGCGCCCCTGGCACGGTCCAGCGCGGCCGCCGCCGCGTCGTAATCCGGCTCGTCGTCCAACGTGGGGCCCAGCACCGTGTAGTACACGGTCGCGTCGTGCAGGTCGGCGGTCACCTTGGTGTCGACGATCGTCACCCCGGCCAGCCCCGGATCCTTGATCTCGAATTCGATCGCCGAAGCGACGATCGTGTTGATCCGCCTGGCCAGCCGGCGCGCCCGGGCAGGATCGGCCATCAGGTCCGTTCCTTCTGCACCAGCTCGTAGGACTCGATGATGTCGCCTTCTTTGATGTCGGCGTAGCCCACCGTCATGCCGCACTCGAAGCCCTCGCGGACCTCGGTCACGTCGTCCTTCTCCCGGCGCAGCGAACTGATCGAGAGGTTTTCGCTGACCACGATGTTGTCGCGCAACAGCCGGGCCTTGGCATTGCGGCGCACCACGCCGGAGGTGATCATGCAGCCGGCGATGTTGCCGACCTTGGACGACCGGAAGATCGCCCGGATCTCGGCGCGGCCCAGCTCTTTCTCCTCGTAGATCGGCTTGAGCATGCCGCGCAGAGCCTTCTCGATGTCGTCGATGGCCTGGTAGATCACCGAGTAGTAACGGATCTCGACGCCCTCGCGGTTGGCGAGCTCGGTCGCCTTGCCCTCGGCGCGCACGTTGAAACCGATGATCACCGCGTCCGACGCCGACGCCAGGTTGACGTTGGTCTCGGTGATGCCACCGACGCCGCGGTCGATGACGCGCAGCGCAACCTCGTCGTCGACGACGATGCCCATCAGGGCCTCTTCCAGCGCCTCGACGGTGCCTGCGTTGTCGCCCTTGAGGATCAGGTTCAGCTGGCTGGTCTCCTTCAGCGCCGAGTCCAGGTCCTCCAGGCTGATCCGCTTGCGGGAACGCGCGGCCAGGGCGTTGCGCTTGCGCGCGCTGCGCCGGTCGGCGATCTGGCGGGCGATGCGGTCCTCGTCGACGACGAGGAAGTTGTCGCCGGCGCCGGGCACCGAGGTGAAGCCGATGACCTGCACGGGCCGGGACGGCAGCGCCGCCTCGATGTCCTCGCCGTGTTCGTCGACCATCCGGCGCACGCGGCCGTAGGCGTCACCGGCGACCACCGAGTCGCCGACGCGCAGCGTGCCGCGTTGAATCAACACGGTGGCCACCGGGCCGCGACCGCGGTCCAGGTGCGCCTCGATCGCCACACCCTGGGCCTCCATGTCGGGGTTGGCCCGCAGGTCCAGGGCGGCGTCGGCGGTCAGCACGACCGCTTCCAGCAGCGCCTCGATGTTGGTGCCCTGCTTGGCGGAGATGTCGACGAACATGGTGTCGCCGCCGAAATCCTCTGCCACCAAACCGTATTCGGTGAGCTGGCCGCGAATCTTGGCCGGATCGGCGCCCTCGACGTCGATCTTGTTGACCGCCACCACGATCGGCACGTCGGCGGCCTGCGCGTGGTTGATGGCCTCCACCGTCTGTGGCATGACGCCGTCGTCGGCGGCCACCACCACGATCGCAATGTCGGTGGCCTTGGCGCCGCGGGCCCGCATGGCGGTGAATGCCTCGTGACCGGGGGTGTCGATGAAGGTGATCGGCCGCTCGGTGCCGTCGAGTTCGACGGTGACCTGGTAGGCGCCGATGTGCTGGGTGATGCCCCCGGCCTCGCCCTCGCGGACGCTGGCGTTTCGGATCGTGTCCAGCAGCCGGGTCTTGCCGTGGTCGACGTGACCCATGACGGTCACCACCGGCGGACGGATCTGCAGGTCCTCCTCGCCGCCCTCGTCCTCGCCGTAGGACAGGTCGAAGGACTCCAGCAGCTCGCGGTCCTCGTCCTCGGGGCTGACGACCTGGACGTTGTAGTTCATCTCGCTGCCCAGCAGCTCGAGCGTCTCGTCGCCGACCGACTGGGTCGCCGTCACCATCTCGCCGAGGTTGAAAAGCGCCTGCACCAGCGATGCCGGATTGGCGTCGATCTTCTCGGCGAAGTCGCTCAACGACGCCCCGCGTGCCAGCCGGATCGTCTCGCCGTTGCCGTGCGGCAGCCGAACGCCGCCGACGACGGGCGCCTGCATGTTCTCGTATTCGGCGCGTTTGGCCCGCTTGGACTTGCGGCCGCGCCGTGGCGCTCCGCCGGGACGGCCGAACGCGCCGGCGGCACCCCCGCGCTGGCCGGGACGGCCACCGCCGCCACCACCACCCGGGCGGCCGCGGAAACCGCCGCCACCGGCGCCGGGTGCGGCACCGACCCCGCCGCCAGCACCGCCGCGGTAATTACCGCCGCCGCCGCCGTCGGGGCGACCGCCGCCGGGGCGAGCACCGCCGGGCCGGGGCGCGCCGGTCCGAGGCGGACGCGGCCCACCGGCGGCACCGCCGGGCCGCGGGGGCATGTTGCCAGGCGAAGCGCCCGGGCGCGGCGCTCCCGGCCGGGGCGCGCCGGGGCGAGGTGCCGCCGGACGCGGAATGGGCCGGTCGACAGGCTGGGCCGACGAGAACGGGTTGTTGCCGACGCGCGGGGTACGCACGCCGGGCTTCGGCGCGGGCCCTGGACGCGGGCCCGGTGTCGCACCGGGGTGCGGCCCCGCCGCCTGGCCGGGTTGCTGGCCGGGGGCCGTGGGCGTGGACTTGGGCGCCGGGGCCGACGGACGGCCGGGCGCCGGCTGCGGGGTCGCGGCGGGCGCCGGCTGCGGGGTCCCGGCGGGCGGGGCCGGGGAAGCCTGGACCGGGGAAGCCTGGGCTGCCGGCGCCGGTGCGGCCTCGGGACTCGTTGGTTTGGCGGGCGCCGCTACGGCTTCCCCGTTGCCGACGGACTTGCTGATCGCCTCGTCGAGGGCCTGGTCGAGCGATTTGTCGGGGCCCTTGGCGGGAGCCCTGGTCGCGCTCTTCCCGGGGGCCGGCTTCCCGCCGCCCAAGGACTCGCGCAGCCGCCGGGCTACCGGCGCCTCCACCGTCGACGACGCGGATTTGACGAATTCGCCCTGCTCGCTGAGCCGGGCGAGGACTTCCTTGCTGGTGACACCGAGTTCCTTGGCCAACTCGTGTACGCGGGCCTTACCTGCCACTACATCTCCTGTCTATGAGGCGCGACAGTCGTAGGCCGGCGCCTCGGTTCTAGCTATGACGCATGGTCATCGAAACTTCACGGTGTGCTCATGTTCTTGCTACCTGTTCTTTCTGCCGGGCGAGTCGAGTGCATTGGCGTACTCGACCACCGCGGTGGTGTCCGGTGAACCGGCGATGCGCAGCGCCCTGGTGAAAGCTCGCCGCCGAATCGCCTGGTGGATGCACTGTGGTTCGGGGTGCAGCCACGCACCCCGTCCCGGCACGCCAGTGCCCGTGTCAACGGTCACGGCATAAGTACCGTTCCCCGTAGACACAGCTGCCACTCGAAGCAGGTCGACGGCCAACTCTCGCTTTCGGCAGCCGACGCACGTGCGCACCGGTCCATCGGTGCTTCGGTGCGCCCAACCGGCTTCGGGAGCCGAAAGCTTGCGCTGGATCACGGCTCAGTCTAGCGTCACCCGGCCCGTGGTCAGAACCACCCGCAGCCGGACCGTGATCTTCCCATCCGACCGGGCTAGCCCGATGGCCCGACCGCCCGGCCGTCACCCTGGTCGGGGCGGTCCTCGGCGTGCGCCGGCGAGTCGCCGCGGATGTCGATGCGCCACCCGGTGAGCCGGGCGGCCAGCCGGGCGTTCTGGCCCTCCTTGCCGATGGCCAGCGACAGCTGGAAGTCGGGCACCACCACGCGGGCGGCGCGGGCGGCCGCATCGATGATCGACACCGAGACGACCTTGGCCGGTGACAGTGCGTTGGCGACGAAACGGGCCGGGTCCTCGTCATGGTCGATGATGTCGATCTTCTCCCCGGAGAGCTCGCTCATCACGTTGCGGACCCGCTGTCCCATCGGGCCGATGCAGGCGCCCTTGGCGTTGAGGCCCGGAACGTTGGACCGCACCGCGATCTTGGAGCGATGACCCGCCTCCCGGGCGACCGCCACGATCTCCACCGAGCCGTCGGCGATCTCGGGCACCTCCAGGGAGAACAGCTTGCGCACCAGGTTCGGGTGGGTCCGCGACAACGTGATCATCGGCTCACGGGACCCGCGGGTGACGCCCACCACATAGCACCGGACCCGGTTGCCGTGCTCGTAGCTCTCCCCCGGAACCTGCTCGGCCGACGGGATCACACCCTCGGAGGCTTTGGTTTCGGTGCCGATCCGGACCGCCACCAGGCCGCGGGCGTTGGCCCGGCTGTCCCGCTGGATCACCCCGGCGACGATCTCACCCTCGCGGGTGGAGAACTCGCCGTAGGTACGTTCGTTCTCGGCGTCGCGGAAACGCTGCAGCATGACCTGCCGTGCGGTGGTGGCGGCGATGCGGCCGAAACCCTCGGGGGTGTCGTCCCACTCGCTGATGACGTTGCCGTCCTCGTCGGTCTCGCGAGCCATCACCCGCACGACACCGGTTTTGCGGTCGATCTCGATGCGCGCGTCGTTCTGATGGCCCTGGGTGTGCCGGTAGGCGGTGAGCAGCGCCGATTTGATCGTCTCGAGCAGCTCGGTGACCGAGATGCCCCGGTCCACCTCGATAGCATGCAGCGCCGCCATGTCGATGTTCATGTCCCGGCCTCCGTCCTGCGGGCCTGATCCGTGTGGGCCAGATCCGACTCGACCTGGCTCGGCGGGGAAAACTCCACCTGCACCACGGCCTTCACGATGTCGGCGAGGGGAACCTCGCGAACGGCCAGGCCGCTGCCGTTGCGCACCACCAGAAAGACCGCGTCCTCGCGGGTCTCGCCGACCCGGCCGGTGAGCCGGGAGCCGTCGGACAAGGTGGCATCGATTGTGCGGCCGCGGGCGCGGCGAAAGTGCTTGACGCTGGTCAGTGGGCGCTCGACGCCGGGTGAACTGACCTCGAGCACGTAGCCGTCCCCAACGTCGTTCAGGCCGTCCAGCAAAGCCGACGCCGAGCGCGACAGGGTCGCTATCGTGTCGAGGTCAAGCGCAGTGTCACCGTCGGCGACGACCGTGATCCGCGGCGGACGTGCCCGGGAGTCGATGACCACGTCTTCGATCTCATAGCCGGCGCGCGCGAACTCCCCGGTGAGCAGCTCGATCACCTGCGTCTGCGACGGTAGCCCGGTGGTCACTGCGAGCTCCTCATCTTGAGTTGTCCGGTCATCTGGCGAGTGTCGCCGCCCACCCCGCGTCGGGCGGCGTCCGTGGCCCGGTGGAACGGTGGCGGCCACCGTTTCCCGAGGACCGCGACTCAACGATACGCCAGAGATCGCGGATGACGGCGTTATCGCCTGGTCAAGGTCCTTACAGCGGTCAGCCTCAGACCAATGGCAGGATATTGCTGTGCCCAGCCCATCACCGGTTACCAACAGGCGGGGTGTGCTCACCGGCGGCGCTGCCTTGGCCGCGCTCGGGGTGATGGTGTCCGCCTGCGGCGAGCCCGCGCCCAAGCCTGTTGGCGTCGAAGATCTGTTCGGGCCGTTGGACCAGGCGCGGCACGACAGTGCGCTCGCCGGCGCGGCCGCGGCCGCCGTCGGCAACCCGCCCCAGGTTGCCGCCGCGCTGTCCGTGGTCGCCACCCAGCGCGCCGCGCATGCCCGTGCCCTGTCCACGGAGATCTGGCGCGCCTCTGCCAAGTCGGGTGCGGCCTCCAGTACGTCAAGCGAGACGACCAGCCCCAGCCCGACCGGCGAGGCGGCGCCGCCACCACCGCCTCCGCTGTCCGATGTGGTCGAGTCGCTGCGCGTCTCCGCCGAGAGCGCCGGCCGCCTGGTGGCCACCTCGTCGGGTTACCGGGCCGGACTGCTGGCTTCCATCGCCGCCAGCTGCACGGCGAGTTACTCGGTCGCGCTGGCACCCGCGGGACCGACACCGTGACGACGCCCACGCCGCGCGCGACGGCGAAGCGGTCGCCGGCCGGCACCACCGGCAAGGATGGCGACGACGCGGCGCTGTGCGACGCGCTCGCCGTCGAACACTCGACCATCTACGGCTACGGCATCGTGTCGGCCCTCTCGCCTCCCGGCGTCAACAATCTGGTGGTGGAAGGCCTGACCGAGCACCGCCAGCGCCGCGACGACCTCATCGCGATGCTCAACGCGCGCAAGGTGAACGCACCGGTCCCCGCCGCCGGTTACCAGTTGCCGATGCTGGTGGCCAGCCCGGCGGACGCGGCTCGCCTCGCGGCGCGGATGGAGAACGACTGCGCGACGGCCTGGCGTGTGGTCATCGAGCGCGCCGAGACGGCAGAGGACCGTGCGTTCGCCTCGACGGCCCTGACCCAATGCGCGGTGCTGGCCGCCAGGTGGAACCGGGTGCTGGGCGCCTGGCCCATCACGACGGCCTTCCCGGGCGGCGACGAATAAGAGTTCCCCGCGTCGCGGTCAAGAACCCAGCAGCGCCGCGATCTGGGCGGCCAGCGACTCGCCGGCGGCCAGCTCGCGGGTCTGCCCGGTGAAGCGGTCACGCAACTCGACCATGCCGTTGCCCCAGCCGCGCCCGACGACGACGATCCAGGGCACCCCGAGCAACTCGGCGTCCTTGAACTTCACGCCGGGTGAGGCCTGGCGGTCGTCGAGCAGCACCTCGACGCCCAACCGGTCCAGGTCGGAGGCCAGCGCGGTGGCTCCGGTTCGGGCCCCGGCGTCCTTGTTGGCGATCACCAGGTGGACGTCGAACGGCGCCACCGCCGACGGCCAGCGCAACCCGAGTTCGTCGTGGTGCTGCTCGGCGATGACGGCGACCAGCCGCGACACCCCGATGCCGTAGGAACCCATCGTCACCCGCACCGGTTTTCCGTCCTCGCCGAGCACGTCGACGGCGAAAGCATCGGTGTACTTGCGGCCGAGCTGGAAGATGTGCCCGATCTCGATGCCGCGTGCGGACACCAGCGGGCCCGCTCCGTCGGGTGACGGGTCTCCGTCTCGCACCTCGGCGGCCTCGATGGTGCCGTCGGCGGTGAAGTCGCGGCCGGCCACCAGGCCCACGACATGCCGCCCGGGCTCGTCGGCCCCGGTGATCCAGCTGGTGCCCTCGACCACCCGCGGATCGACCAGGTAGCGAACCTTGTTGTCGTGCAAGCCCTTCGGGCCAATATAGCCCTTCACCAGGAATGGGTACCTGGCGAAATCGGTGTCGTCGAGCAGTGCGTGCTCTGCGGGCTCGAGGGCCGCGCCCAGCCGCTTGTCGTCGACTTCCCGGTCGCCGGGCAGCCCGATGGCCAGCAGCTCCCAGTCCCCGCCGGGCTCGCGGACTTTCAGCAAGACGTTTTTCAGTGTGTCGGCCGCCGTGACGGTGCGGCCCAGGCCGGCGTTGTTGGCCCACTCCACCAGGCTGGCGATGGTCGGGGTGTCGCCCGTGTCGTGGACCTGTGCCTCGGGCAAGCAAGCCACGACCTCCGCGGGACGCGGTTCGGGCCGGGTGGTGACCACGGCCTCGACGTTGGCCGCGTAACCGGATTCCAGGCACCGCACGAAGGTGTCCTCGCCGATGGTGCTCTCGGCCAGGAACTCCTCGGAGGCGCTGCCGCCCATCGCGCCCGAAGTCGCTGAGACGATGACGTAGCCCACCTGCAACCGAGCGAAGATGCGCTGGTAGGCCTCGCGGTGCGCGCGGTAGGCGGCCTCGAGGCCGGCGTCGTCGACGTCGAAGGAGTAGGAGTCCTTCATCAGGAACTCCCGGACGCGCAGGATGCCGGCTCGCGGCCGCGCCTCGTCGCGGTACTTGTTCTGGATCTGGTAGAGCACCAGCGGAAGGTCTTTGTAGGAGTTGTATTCGCCCTTGACGGTCAGGGTGAACAGCTCCTCGTGGGTGGGGCCCAGCAGGTAGTCGTGGCCGCGGCGGTCCTGCAGCCGGAACACGCTGTCGCCGTATTCGGTCCAGCGGTTCGTCGTCTCGTACGGCGCGCGCGGCAGCAGGGCCGGGAACAGGATCTCCTGGCCGCCGATGGCGTTCATCTCGTCGCGGACGACGCGTTCGATCCTGCGCAGGACCCGTAATCCCAGGGGCAGCCAGCTGTACAGCCCGGGCGCGACGGGACGAACGTATCCGGCGCGGATCAGCAGCCTGTGGCTGGGGACTTCGGCCTCGGCGGGATCGTCACGCAGGGTGCGCAGGAAGAGCTCGGACATCCGGGTGATCACAGCGGGCCAGCCTAGTGGTGGACACCCCCCGGCGACGATGCGGGCGCGGGGGGGCAGGGCAGGCGCGACACTGAAACCGGCGCGGCGACGCGCCGGTCGAGGTCACGCCGTGTGCAGTCCCGGGCGAACACCGCTGCGCCACGCCCCACCGAGGCGAGCCCCGCAGTCCGATATAGGGCCTTGCTCAGCGGCCGCCTTGCGGTCCAGGCTCATCGCGCCAGGTATGCGCCAGGTATGCGGCAGCAGCGGCATGCTGGGATCCTCGCCGAATTCGTCGTCGAAAACGCGACCAGCCCGGCCGGGTCGGCGCCAGGCTCCGGGAGCGTCCCAGCGAACCGCTGCGACCGGCGACCCCGGACACATCTGGGTGGTCTCCGCCGGCCAACAAGCCTCGATTCAGGCTATCGCTTTGGCCGAGGGGTTTTGTGGCTTCGATCGATCGGCTACTCCCTCGAGCCTATGAGCTGTTCGCGGCCAACCGAGCCGCGCGACAGAAACTGTCATCCTTCTGTGCGGCAAACCCCGGTCATGACCTAAAGGACGTGCTGCCGTAGCACGCCGCATTGCCGACATCGAGCGTATTTTGGCATCTGAGGACGTTGCCGATGTAGATCCGTACTGTCACCCACTTACCAGGCTGCCATACCGGAGCGGCGATGCTGCTTCGCCAGTCGGCGCGAACCTCGGCCCCATCCGTGCCCAGGCTGCGGGGGTTGGCCATCGTCACATCGGTTCGCCATGGCAGCGGCACATTCTGCAGAAGTTGCCTCGCGGAGCCATCGAAATACTCGATGCCGCCCACTGTCGGGATTTGATCCGAAACGACCTCGTAGGTCACGCTCTCATCAGCGCGCGCGATTGGGGCCAGCACCCCCGCAGATAACCCGGTGACCACTATCGTTACGAGCCTGCTGCGAATCATTTGCCGTCCCGCACGCTATCTAGGGTCCCGCCAGTACGACCGCAGCCAAGGTGTATCCGGTCGTGTCGTTACGGCGAATGCTCACCCCGAAGTCTCTATACGAGCAGTTCGGGATCGTGGCGTAGCCTTCCAAAAGTGCGCCCTTTATGGCGTTGCCGTCGTTTTTGTCGGCGCCCTGCAGCAGGTATGCCTTGGTGCCGCGGTAGCCCAGATCTTTCAGGCCCTCCAGTGGGTCAGAAACCGGGACTCGCGTTGCTGTGTGATCGAGGTAGTCGTTGGTCGATCGGTTGATGACCGATGCCACATGCTCGACGATCGGATTGTATTGCATTGCTTTGCATGATGTTTCGCTGCGAGCCAACGACACAGCGTCTCGGAGATCGGTTCCCGAATCCGCGACCGCCGCAGGTGACAGCGTAGTCCCAGTGGCGAGAACAATCGCGACGATCAGTGCCGATTCGATCATGGAATCCCATGGCGGCGGCGTGCCCCTGCCGCTGTGGGGTGACCACGAAGCCAAACGGTGGCCGACCATGATCGCTGCCCTTTCTCTATTTCCGATGCACGAGTTGCATGCCGACTCAGGCCTGCGGTGATTAACTCGGGGGACAGGATGCGTAACTATTACATACATAGGATCGCTTGTCGTCCCATGCTTTGAACCACGTTCCTTGTGGCGTTATCAAGAACTTGAACTCGCCGTGCCCGCAATACGTGTTGCCCTCCGGCGTGCTCGCGCAAGTCGTTGAGTTATCGGTCACGTAGCTGCGCGGAGGCAGTGTCCGTGCCGCTTGTCCGGCGGGGAACTGAATAGCCGCCGTCCAGCCGTGGTGCACGGAGCGATTTCCGTTGAACCAGGCGATGTGATTGTCGCCCGGCGGTGCGCCGGGAATATCACCAGTGCAGCCGAAGCTTCCCCAAAACCAGATCCCGCAGTTCAGCCCCGAAGGGGACAAGAACCACACGCCCGGATGGTCGGGAATGACGAATTCGTCTGGCCCCAATTGGGTGTACCAGGTCGTTATGTGCGCCATATCCGGAAATGGACTGGCCGCCGCATCGGCAGGCGGGTCCGCGTGTCCCGAGGTCGCGTTGCCTAACGCCAATGCGATCGCACACCCGACGGCCGCCGAGCGACGGTAGCGGCTGCACCGTCTGCCATCGCGCCCTGGGGGTAGCGTACCGTGTCGACCCTTCATTGGTCGTCCTGTCGGTCTCGAATATCTTGCATTCGTTGCGATTCCATCTAGTCGCACACGTGGGAACGGTGGATCCTGGTGCCCCAACGCTTGACTCGTTGCACCGATGGTCCGGTAAACCAGTCGGGCTGATGGGCTTTGATGCCGGCACTCACATTGGATAGGTGCTGCCAGAGCAGGTAAAAACTCTCGCCCTCGTAAAGCGGGAAGTAGACGTCGCCCGAGTGGTCCTGGGTCTGGGTGAGCGCTTGGACACGAGGGGCGAGGAAGTCTACCGACTGGTCGATGTTTGCGGTGACGATGTCGACCTGCTGCTGAACTACCCCGAAACTGTAGTCCCAGTCGCTGGCCGAACCCATGATGACACCCGGGCCGTTGGGGGTGATGCGCTCGAATTGCAGCCTGTCGATCTGGCGTCGCAGCGTATCGTACTGTGCGTTGAACCACTGGCACATCTCCCGCTCCGCGGCGATATCCGCATCGGTAACACTTGTTCTGGCTTGGTCATAGGGAAAAGGAAACTTCGGAGCCCAGTTCGAGGCGGTTGGGATGACGACCGGTAAGGGCCGGATCAGATCGCTGTCGGGGCCGGGTTGGTACGGCGGGTCGGCACCGGACTTCGGGCCCATCACGACGGTTGTCGCCGCCAGCATGACCACCGCACAGCCCGCCGCGATGCGCAACGAAGGCAACAGCCTTGTCGCTGGCTGCCGTTTCTGAGCGATCCCAGCCTCACGCATAGTTATTTCTTTCCGGTACTTTTCGCGCTCTGGTGTGTTACTTCTGCTGTACCACAGCGCCAACCCCACCAACATCGCTGATTTGCCAGTTCTTGCCGCTGTCGATCGTGAGACTGTACGTCGCCGTGGATTGCAGCGGTTCGGAGGCTTGCACGGTCTTGGTGAGAATACTGACAAAACAATCAACGACATACACTCCGCCCGTATCCGAACGAACCTTGGCTACGAGTGGGTTTGAGGTGGAAATCCACTGAAGAGGAACCAGGATCTGCTCCATCTCCTGCGCCGCCTTGGTCAACTTCTCTTTGAGTTCTGGAGTGGTTCCGGCGACCAGTTTGGTCTTCCACGCATTAATGTTCGTGTAGTTTATTGCCGCGGCATTCACAGCATAGTCGAGGGCGATTTTTTCGGCGTGCGTCGTGGTTTCCGATCGGCGAGCCTGGGCGTCGAGATTGTGTCGTACTCCGACGTACAGCCAAGCCAGCACCGCGACAGCGCCGACAAGCGCGGTGATCACCGCCGCAACCACCAAACTGCGGAAGGAGATTGTCACTCGGAGCTGTCTCGCGGATCTCTTGTCGTTGGCGTTATCCACGGCCTGATCCACCGCTTGCGGTTGCGCAGGATCCTGCTTGGTCGTGTCGTGCGCCTCCGGCTCTGCCGAATCGGCCTCGCACGGTTCGTAAGTGTCTGATTCTTTGACGCTCATCGGGTGCCCCTCTCAATTTCCAGGTCGGGTGTTTCCAGTGCGGTGGCGCCGGTGGAGTCCATTGCTGCCCGCCTAATTTCCGGTGATGGCGACATGCAAGGTAATCGCACCGTCCGCCGGCAGCCCGTCCAACACGTTCGCCAGTATCTGACCGGTGTCGAAGTTGAGCAATGCGCCGGCGATGCGCTTGACGTGCGGCGTGAACGCTTCGCCAAGCACCTTGAGGTCGCCACCATTGTTGTCCAACAGCTTCTGAATTCGGCCCAGGTACTTGTCGAACGCGATATCCATTGCCGGCGCACCGGCGTCCACCTCCAATGGGATGGTGCTGAGCACTGAACGAATATGGGGGTTGAGATTCTCGACCATCGGTGTGAGTTCGGCGAGCAGAGGGCCGAGCCAGCCGGCCTTGCCCAGCAGTGTCTGAAGGTTGTCGAGCAGTTCTCGGCCGCGGCCACGCATATCGGCCGCGGTGTTGCGCAGCAGGCTGCTGGCGTGCGAGAGATTGGGAAGCACTGAGTTCGCCTTCGGCAGTGCGACGTCGGCTTCGCCGACGATGCGTTCGAGCGCGCCGGGATCGAGCTGATTAAGCACCCGTACCACGCTTTTCGCCAATTCCGATATCGAGGGTGGCTGGCTTATCGATTCTGTTGCGATGCGCTGGCCGTTGTGCAGCATGGGTCCGCCCTGAGTCCGCGGAACCAGCTCAATATAGGATTCGCCGAGCGCAGATAGATTCTCTAGGCGAACATCGCTGTCGGCGGGAACGTGGAACCGGTCGCCGATGTAGAAGTCGATAGTTGCCCCGTCGACCGCGGCCGTGATATTGGTGACCTTGCCGGCTGGCGCGCCCCGCAGCAGTACATTCGACCCGACGACCAGACTATTGACATCGGCCACCTGCATGGAGATGTTGATGCGGTGGGAGGGCGGCCCTATGCGGACACCAAGGAAGCCGATGTAGCCCACGGCCAACGCGATCATCAGGCCGAATATCATGAAGGACAACATGTCTCGCACTCTCATGGCGCCGCCCCGATGATCCGCAGGACATCTTGAACGTGGTCGGACATTTCCAGCCCGTCGGGCCCCACTATTGACGTGATGTTCATCGCGGGATATTTATCCTGCGGGAGGAAGTATTCGTAGAAGAGCCGTCGCCACGCCGGCAACTCGGCTTCGAACGCCCGTTTGTCGCGCTGCATCGCCGCGAAGGCGTCGGCGACCGAACTCAGCAGGGGAATCAACCAATATCCGTCCGAGTAGACGCTGCCGGCGGAAGTCAGGAGCGTGCCGACGTAGGCCGCAGATCTTGTCATGCGATCAAAGCCCACCATTCCTTTGGGCGAGAACCATTCCTGGAATGTCGGGATGCGGTTGTGCATGACATCAGCCGTTCCGGACACACCGTTGAGCCATTGGTCGACTGTATCGATGCCCTTGGACAGGTCCGCAAGGTCGACGGCCACTCGCGAGGCGATTTCGCGCGCCGTACCTCCTTGTGGGGTAACGCGATTGAGGCCGACAATCGTGTTCTGCACTCGTTGGACGGACCCGCTGGACACGAAGTTCGCCAGATTAGCGATGGTGTCTTCCAGTTGCGGCGGAGACGTGGTGTGCGCCAGCGTGACCCGTCCGTCCGGCCCTAGTGCAGGGGCTGCCGGTTCCTTGCTGCGGGGCCGGTTGAGGGCGACGTAGATGTCGCCCAGCACCGTGGCTTGCTGCAGTGCCGCATGGATGTTCGACGGCACCACAACGCTGGGGTCGAGTCGCGCGGTGACATCGACGTAATGGCTCGTGACCGCCACGTAGGTCACGACGCCGACGGTCTTGCCGTCCATGACCACTTTCGCGCGCTCGGGCAGATTGAGGACGTTGTCGAATTCGAGGACTATGTTGTGCCCGTTGTGGTAGGCATTTCCGGGCTGGGGCAACGCGTTGACGTCCAGCGATGCGCACGATGACACCGCGACGACACTGGCGACGACGACGGCAGTCGACCACGCCTGCCTGCTCATCGCCTTGCCGCCTGGCTGAGTACGTACTGCAGCAGTGCGACGTCGACCGCGTATGGCTGTCCTTGGACGTTCGCGCAGCTGCCGGGCATCGATGCGTTCATGAGATTGCACAGCGCGACTCCATCGGGGGTATGGATGCGATACAGCGGCGGCCGATATCTGAGAGGGCTGAAGGGCCGATTATTGAAATGATTGGCCAGGGTGTTGATCCACCAGGGCACCGGATTCAGCAGATTTGAAAGCCGGGGGGCATGCGCGCTGAGCTTCCTCAACTGAACCCCCGTCGTGTCCAGGGTGAACTGAGTCTCCTGCCCGAGGTTTGTCTCCAAATCAGCGACCATCGGAATCACCCAGATGAGTCCGTCGGTCAGCCGTCGGCCCCCGTCGATTGCCGCGTCCAGGCCCGGCGTGGTCTTCTGAGCGTCATACATGATCTCCTTCAGCGGCCCCCTGATCTCTTTGAGCACCGTCGTCAGGTGAGCCAGGTCGGCGATGAGGGATCCGATGTCGCTGATCGCTTGGTCAGGACTGTCGAGTACCGCCGCCGACGTGGTCAGCAGTTGGTTGATGCCGGCTCCCTGGTTGTGGATCGCCTGATCGACACCGCGCACGACATCGCCGATGTTCGTCGACCCGTTGGGGTTGACCGAATTGATGAAACTGGTTGCCGAGCCGATCACTTCGGACAGGCTCTTAGGGGTCGACGAGCGAGTGAGTGGAACACATCCGCCGGCGCGCAGCTGCGGTCCCGAGGCATAGTTGCCGACCAGTTCCAGCGACCGGTCGGCGAGGATTGATGTCGACCTGATGATCGCTTTGACGTCCCGCGGCAACCGACGATGCTCGGTCACCGTGAAATCGACACGCACGTCGAGCGCACCGGGGGCAATGGCTTTGACCGATCCGATCTGATAGCCCATCTGGGTGACCGGATTACCGACATAAAGCCCGATGCTGTCGGGCATGATCGCGCAGTAGTCGGCGCGCTGACTCTCGGGCTTCGGCGCGCACGAGCCGCCCGCGGCCACCGACGCGGCCGTCAGCATGGTTGCTGCGACCCGGCAAACGCGCCTGCGCACCTGCGCGGCCATTAGCACCCACTTCCCGTCACGGGTATGCACAGGTCGGTGGCCAGCAGCTCTGGCCCCGCGTTCTGCGCATCAAGGACCCGCTCGATCTTGCTCCGCACCAGGCGCAGCCCTCGGACTATCACGCCATTGCGATCCGCCCAGTACCGGGCTTTTTCTTGCCAGTGCCGAACCTTTTCGAGAAAATCGTCGCGATGATTCTGGTAAAAGACACCGGCCGGTGCGAGCGCGTCCATAATGTCACCCAATCCCTTGAGCGCACCACCGAATCCCTCTCCGTAGAGCACAAGCGTCTGCTCCGTGATCGAAATTTTGCGGACCATGTTCTTCAGCTCGTCACCGAAGTTGCTCAGCCCTTTTATATACTCGTCGGATAGGTTGAGAATCGCGGACACTTGCCCACGTTGTTTTTCGATGGTGGACATGAGCGCGTTGCCCGCATCGATTATTGCGGAGAGCGAGTCGACGTTGCCCCCGGCAAGTCCTTTCTGCACCTCTTCCAGCGACTGATTGATCGGCGTCGGGTTGACGTTTCCAGTGATCTTCGTCGCATCCGCGAGGGTACGCATCAGGTTATAGGGCATCGTCACGCGTTCCACCGGAACGGCCTTTCCAGCCAGAGCGGAGTCCCCTAGCGAAACGATGTTCACGTAGTAGCCGCCGACCGCTGTGAGCATGCGGACCTGGATTTGCGACTGGTCACCGACGAATGCGTCGTTGTCGATTTGCGCCTCTACCCGCACCCGGTCTTGTTCCAGCGCAAGATCTTTCACCTTGCCGACGGTGATACCGGCAATTCGCACCTGATCACCACGACGGATCGAAGCCGCATCTACGGTGTAGAACGTGACGATTCGCTGGGCTGGTGGGCTGATGTAGAGCGCGGCCGCCACCAGCGCCATTACCGTCGCGAAGGCCAACGTACCGGCACCCCACGCAAACGGGCTACGCAGCACTTTCATCGGTTGCACAAGACCACCTTTTGTCCGTTGACCAGGATGTCCATCGGCGCCGGCAGTTCGAAATGGCCCTTCGTGCAAGGAAGAGTCGTCCCGGCGACCGGCGGTTCTGGAATGCCGTCCCACATGACCGGGACCAACTTGAACGCGTCGACATAGTCGTCGACATTGGTGAATGCCCGGTCCAGTGCGGCGTCGATGTCAGTGGGAATGTCGTCGCCCGGAACGGGTGCCGGATAGATTTGAAACCGAAAAGAGCTGTTGGAAATCGGCGGGAATCCCGCATTAGCGATCAATCGGAGCGCCACGGCGGTGAATTCGGGACCGAAGAGCTGAGATTTTCGGAATTCATCCAGGTATTTGAGAGCACTGTCCAGTGGTCGGTTTGCCCACTCGAGTATTTGGATCAACTCTTTTGAATGTCCACCGATGACCTCAGCGACTTCTGACAGATTTTGCATCAATGTGGCGACCACTTGCTGGCGGTTTGACACGAACGCGGTGAGCTTACGGATACTTTCCAGCATCGGCCCCAAGCCGTCGCCAGCACCGGAAAGGTACGCTACCGCGTTGGTCGAGAAAGTGTTTATCTCGTCGGGACTCAACGTCGCGATCACGGGTTGCAGCCCGTTGAACAACGCTGTGATATCGAACGATGGTTGTGTCATCGCGGTGGTGGCCCGAGTCACGAGATCGGTGACCGAATAAACCTCCACCGGGTTCATGACATCGACATACCGCAAACCGGTGAGCGTCTGGTATTTGATGGCCAATCGAGTGGCGGATACCACGCCGTATCGCTTGTCGAGCGTAAAACCGACGCAAGCCAGGCTTTGGCCACCCCGTCGCTCGAGCCGGATCGATTGCACCTTTCCGACACGCACTCCGCGAACACGCACGTCGGCGTCCTTATGCAGTCCGGATGCGTCGGTGAACTCCGCGCTATACGAACGCTGATCCGCTGCAACGGGCTGCTGAATGACGTTGGCCAGCAAGATGAAAAACGCGATCGCGGTGAGGCCGCTTATCGCGAGGCGCCACAAAGCCGCTACGGGTGTCATCAGGGGCCCCCAATGGCGCTGATCGGAGCTGCCACCCCGGGCAGGTTGTCAAGGACAATGCGAACTTTCAGAGCACGCTGATCAGGGGGACCTGCGTACATTTTCTCAAATCGGGTCCGCAATTCGCCCAACAGCTGCGCGAAGCCTTCGGGCCTGATCAACGGCGGCACCACGTCAAACAGCGCCTTGACCGCCTCGGTCACGGGAAGCAGATCGTCAAGATGCGTGGACTCGAGCCTGCCCACGTCAGCCAAGAGCCCTTCGGACGCCAACTTCAGGCTCGGTATGTATTTGTGCTCGAATTCGTCGCTGCTGACGTCTGAGGCACTGTGGTGTTTGAAATTTATATCGTTGTGTATCAAACTCTCGCCGGTTCCCGCGAGCGCGTTGACCGTGGACGGGAACACCACGCTCAGTCCGGCCGTGTTGTTCAAGAGTCGGGCGGTACTGACTGTTTGCACCCGGGCAACGGAATCGGCGGTGATCAACGCCGTCTCTATCAGCGGATCCAGCGCGTCGGTATAGCGAGTGGCGCGATCGATCACCTGGATCAGCCGTGGTGTCAACACGCCGACCGACACCTCACCAAGACGGGACAGCAACGCCTGGAGGGTGAAGTTTCCGGTCGGCACCGTGTTGATCCGAATCCCGTCCCTCAGTGGTCGGCCGCCAGCACCCGGGATCAGATTGATGCCGGTGACACCGAAATAGTTGACCGGCCGAAAGTCGATCGTCATCGTGTCGGTCAAGCCGGCTGCCAGCGGCTTCTGTAAGTGAGCAGCGACGCGCACGCCCCCGCCAGGCAAGCTGGACACACCCGTGACCTCCCCCACCCTGACCCCGTGCAAGACCACCGCCGCGCCCTCGGCGACTCCTTGACCGACATATGGCGTGTCGATAGAGAACGAAATCACCCCGGCCGGCCGGCCACCGAACGGAATGAACTCAGCGAGCAGCCCGGCCACCGCGACACATATCAGCACCGCCGCACCGACAATGGTCAAAGTTCTCTTCTCAGCTTCCTCCGAACCATAAATCAACACGTCAGCACACCTAACCCTTGAACACAAACACCGGTTGCAGGCCCCACAACGCCACCGTGGTTATGAAGTCCAGAATCATGATCGCGACAAGGCTTGCCCGAACGGCACGCCCCGACGCTCGACCCACGCCGACCGGACCACCCGTGACGAAGTATCCGTAATAGCAATGGATCACCGTCACTGCCACACAGTAGATCGTTACTTTGATAACGGAATAGAAGAGATCCCTCGTTGTCAGGAATTCGACGAAATAATGGTTGTACGTGCCGCCGGGCTGATGGTGAAATATCCGGATGACGGTGTCCATCGTCAAGAATGTCGTTACCAGCGTTAGGAGGTAACCCGGGATTACGCACACCAGCCCGCCGACCAGGCGGGTGCCGACCACGAATGGTATCGGCCTGAGTCCCATTGCCTCGATGGCATCGATCTCGTCGGCGATGCGCATCGAGCCGATCTCGGCGGTCATCCGGCACCCCGTTTGGGCGGCGAACGCGATCCCGCCCACGAGTGGACCGATCACCCGAACGGCCCCTACCCCCGCGATGATCCCCGACAGCGCGCCGAAGCCGATGATGTCCAGGGCAGCAAATGCCTCCACGGCCAACGAGGCGCCGACCGCGATCCCGAGGATCAGCAATACGCTTACCACGCCGCCGTCCACGATGAGCGACCCTCTGCCCCACGCGAGGCCGTTCATTTGCTGTAGCGTCTGCCGGCGGTATTTGCTGAACGTCAGCGGGAGCAACCAAAAGGTCTGGGCGATGAACACCGCCCACTGCCCCGCCGTACGGAGCACCTCGCTGATGGGCCACGCCGACGGCGTTATCAGCCGGGTGCTGAGATGCGTCGACGGTGTCGCGCTGCTACCCGAAACCACTACGCCACCTCCATCGGATAGAACATCGTCTGCAGTTGCGTTATCGCGAGGTTCGCGAAAACGATGCCGACGACGTTCAGCACCACCGATGAATTCACCGCATCAGCGACGCCGCGCGGGCCGCCCTTTGCCTCCATCCCCCGAAGCGATGAAACGATAGCCACGATCGCGGCGAAGACGATGGTCTTGCCGATTGCGAACCATATGTCCACCACCTTCGCGAATGTTCCAAAGGACTGCCAGAAGCTTCCGGGCGTCAGGTCGCTGGCCGAGACCGCCAGAATGTATGCGGCGCCGGTGCCCGCCACAACGATGTAAACGCACAGCACGGGAGCTAACAACAGCAATGCCAGAAACCGCGGCACCACCAAACGGCGCACCGGGTCGACACCCATTACCCGCATCGCGTCGAGTTCCTCACGGGTCGCGCGCGCCCCGAAGTCAGAGGCGATGGCCGACGCCGCCGCGCCTCCCATCAACAGCCCTGCGGTGATTGGCGCTCCCTGCCGGATGACGCCGATCCCGCTGGCCGCCCCGAGCAGGGAAGTCGCCCCCAGCTGATTGACAAGCCCAGAAGACACGACGGTGACCATCGCGCCGAACGGAATGGCCATCAGCAACGCAGGCGTGGCCGTGACTTTGAGTAGCGTCCATGCCTGCACGAGCAGTTCGCCGACCCCGAGCCGCAACGAAATGGCATCGGTGACCGTGTAGCGCAGCACGGCCGCCAACAGCAGCACCCCGCGACCGATCGTGCCCAGACTGCGCCCCGGGATCGTGCCTATGTGCCGCAACACTCGGTGGGCCACGATGAGGGCCCGGGACACGTCGCGGCGCGTGCCAGGCATCGTCTGCTCCGCAGAGCGCGGCGAAGGACTCCGGGCTTCCAGCGGTCCACCACGGCTGAGGCGAGTCGTCATCTTTGTCCGCCACAGGCGAGTAGCGAACGACCCCACGGAGGCATAGCCGCTTGGCCGACGCAGTGCGGTGGCGGCCCGCTCACCCATAGCATGAGAACCGACGCCACACGCGAGGGGCCAAAGAGGAAGCGGATTTCGATGATGTCGGGAACGCCTGTTGCTTTGCCGCCGGCTCACCCGTGGCCGGCACCCCGGGTCCCGACCGCCAGCCGCGGCGACGCTCCTGCCCGGCAAGTCGGACGAACGCGGCCGGGACGGTGCGGCTGAGCACGGCTGGATCGACGTTCCCGAACGAGGCCCCTACTACTCGACGCCGATCACACCGCAGACGTTGGCCGGCCAACCCGATTCCGGGGCGGGCGGGCCCATGCCGGGCCGCGATCGCGTCGTTACCCCGAATCGTTTGCCGCGGAATCATTTCAGTTAACCCGGCTCGCCCGTGTTGACAACAGCGACCGACGACCACGCCACGGCCATCAGATCGCGAGGCCCGTTCATTGTTTCCAGTGTCGTTCTCGTTCATCGCCTTTGGCCTCCGCAATTCAGAATCCATGCTGATCCAGCCACAGGCGGATCGCTTCCGCTGCGGCCTGCCATCGGGTGTCCAGCATCACGTCATGAGCTAGGTGCGGAATCAGCTGCCACTCCGCCCCATAGGCGCGGGCCGTGGCAGCGGTGTCGCGAGGGCTGAACACGAAGTCGTCCTGCGCGGCGAGCACCAACATGGGAACTGATCTTCGCCCTCGCACACGACGTTGGAAAAGACAGTCGATCAGGGCGCGGTCGCTCTCCTCTTGAAGGCAAGCCGCGTAACGCACCACGAGTTCCTCGGGAAGGTCTCTTGAGAAGAACCATCGTCGCGCCAACGCCGGCGCAGAGAAGTCAAGGCCGAGCTTCCCACGCAGAGCCGTCTTCAGCATCAGGCGTGGATAGCGCCGCAACGCTCGTGATAATGTCCCCCACGACCCGTATGGCGGCGCCGATGCGACGAGGATGGCGCCGGGCGTTTCGTAGCGTTCCAGATACCTGGCGATGACAAACCCGCCCAGCGAATGACCGATCAGAACCGGCGCGGTGCCCATCGCTACGACGGATGCGCGGAGGTCTTCGACGAAATCGGCAAGCGAGACTCTGCGTATCGGCGTGTCCGTGCGACTGCGGCCATGTCCGCGAAGGTTCACCGCGGCAGCGCGATACCCGTGTTCGGAGAAATAGCGCAGGAAGTGCTCGTCCCAACACCAGGCCGCATGGGAGGTGCCATGGACGAACAACAGCGGCGTCTCGTGCGTGGCCGTCTCAGTGCCGATGTCGAGAACCTCTAGCATTGTTCTTCAGCGCTTCCTGGTAAACAGCGGTGGCTTATGGGCGCAGACCTCGGGTACCGCTGTGGGTCAACAAGCGGCCGATGAGACTGCGGTGCACTTCGTTGGGGCCCTCGACGATCCGCCACATCCGAACCTCACGGTAGAAGCGCTCGACCGGGAACTCCGTGCTGTATCCCCAGCCCCCGAACAACTGCAACACGCGATCGGCGACTCGGCACAATGCCTCGGAACCGAATACTTTCGTAATCGAACAGAGCATGCGTTGCGCCACGACATCGTCACCTTCGCGACCGGCCGCACTGTAGGTGATGCTGCGAACGGCTTCCAGATCGAGCACGCAATCAGCGAGGATCCACTGAACGCCCTGCTGGGAAGCCAGAGTGGCGCCGACCGACTCTCGACTGTTCACGTGGTCGACCGCCAGGTCGATCAGGCGCTCGCACGCGCCGGTCGCACGAGCCCCGATCTCGAGGCGCTGGGTGCCCAGAAGACGTTGAGCCAGCAGGAATCCATGGCCCGGCTCACCGACTCGATTGTCGTCGTGGACAAAGCAGCCTTGAAAGTCGATTTCGGCCGGTGCCATCGAGCCCATCGTGGGGATTCGGCGAACCACACTGAACCCGGGCGTATTCGCGTCGACGATGAATGCGGTGATGCCTTTGGCGCCGGCGGTACGGTCGGTTCGGGCGAACACCACGACGTAGTCCGCGACGTCGCCCATGCTGACGAAGCACTTTCGGCCATCCAGGATCCACCCGTTGCCCTCCGGCACTGCCGTCGTTGTCATGTTGTGCACCGGATCGGCACCGCCGGTCGGTTCGGTCAGCGCGAAGGCGCCCAGCATTTCCCCTCGCACGACCGGCTCCAAATACCGTTGCTGTTGATCGGGTGTCGCGGCGAACAGGATCGACAGCGGTTCGCCCATCCGGCCGATCAGTTCGGGCCCCAGCAACGAACGCGACAATTGCTCGATCATCACGACCCGGTCGAGCGGGGTGCCGCCGGCTCCCCCGAAACGTTCCGGAACACCGAGCGCCCAGATGCCGAGCTGATGCAGCCCCGCATGGATGCGCTGCCGGAACTCGGAGGTGATCGGCTCAGTCTCATGGGGTATCAACTCGGTGTCGACGAACTTCTCGATCGCGTCGCGAAGCAGGCACTGCTCGTCGGAGAGCGCGTTCATGCGCTCGGTCCCCGAAATGGAAAGCTCGCTGTTTCCAGATCCCAGGTGGTCGCGGTCTGCCATCCTGCTTTGAGCTCGAACTGCTTGATGCGCTGCGTGATGGTCAGCGGCAGTTCGGCTACCAGCTCGACGTAGCGAGGACACATGTGTTTGGGCAGGTGCGCGTTGGCGATCTCGGCGACGTCGCTTTCGCTGAGGGTGTCATCTGCCGGGCGTACCACAATTTTGACGTCTTCTTCGCCCAGCGGGGACGGAACCCCGACGGCGGCACACTCGGTGATCGACGGGTGCGCCGCGAGGATGTCCTCTATTTGGCGCGAAGCGATGTTGACTCCACGCCGACGGATCATGTGCCGCAACCGGTCGACGTAGTAGTAGTTACCGGCGGCGTCGGTCCGCATCAGGTCGCCGGTGTGCACCCACCCGCCCTCGTTCTTCTCCCGGGTGGCTTGGTCGTCCCGGTAGTAGACGACCGCTGGGTCCTCGGCAGGCTGCCTGGGCCGAACGAGTAGCTCACCGGGCTCTCCGACGGTTACGTCGTTGCCGTCAGCGTCGACAAGACGCGCTTCGATGTCCGGGCTGGGCTGGCCGATCGAGCCCACGGGTGCGTTGCCGAAATTGTTGAAGGTTCCGACGGCGTCACTGGCCGAGTAGGATTCGACGATCCTGACGTTGAATCGGGCGGCGAACTCCGCCCAGATGTCGGCCGGCATTCCGCCCCCGAGAAAGGCTTTCAGGTGGTGATCGGCGTCCAACGCGTTCGGGGGCTGGTTGAAGATCATGCGCGGCATCGTGCCTACGTAGTAGGTCAGGGTGCTGCGATTTTCTCGGATGTCCGACCAGAAGTTGCGAGCACTGAAGCGGCGGCGCAGGACAAGTGTGGCGCCCAACCGCAAACCGAGCGAGGCCAACGCCAAGCCCATCGCGTGGTAGATCGGGGTCGGGATGTAGAACGATTCCGTACCGTCCTTCAGTCCGAGCAGGGCCCCGATTATCATCGCTCGGGCGCTGGTGCGCTGTTCGAGCACAACACCTTTGGGGAAGCCGGTGGTACCCGAAGTGAAGTTGATGAACGCTGGATCGTGGGCAGTGCATGATCGCCCGTGTAGCCAAGGAGTCGGATCGCAGCCGCCGCGCAGAGCAGCAGCCACGGCGGGATCGTGCGTGCTGTGGCATGGCACCGATTCCCTGCTCAACTGCGCTGCGGATGGTTCGTCAGCGAGAATTGTGGTGGGCGACGCCAATTCGATGATGTGTCGCAACGCCTGCCCGACCAGGCTGGTGTTGACTAGAGCACCGATGGCTCCGACGGCCTGGGTGGCGAGCTGGGCGACGAGTAGTTCCGCACTGCTGGCGATCATGAGCGCCACCGTGTCGCCGGGTTCCACGCCGCAATCGGACAGCCATCCGGCCAGTGACCCGACGCGCTGGTAGAGCTCATGGTAGGTCAGCGTTGTCGTGTCGTCTCGGACCGCCACCGCATCGACGGGCCGATCGCCAAACGTCGCGATCAGCTCGGGATAGGTTTCGCTGTGCACGCCGAAGGTGTTAGACGTCATCGTGACACGTCCTCACGTCGCAGAATCTGCACATAGCATGAACCGCCCGCGCCAATCATCTGTGCAAGACCGATTCTGGCGCCGCCGTGTGGCGCTCGCCGGCCGCGCCGCGCAGCTGCGTCGCCAGCTCGACGATCTGGGCCAAACCGGTGGCTCCGCCGGGGTGCCCGCGCGCTATCAGTCCGCCGCTGGTGTTGACCGCGACCCTGCCGCCGAGGCCGAATTTGCCGGCCAGCATTTGCTTTCCGGCCTGCCCCGGTGGGCAGACGCCAAGATCTTCAAGGTACTGCAATTCCTCCACGCTGAACGCGTCGTGAAGTTCGATCAGATCGAGGTCGTCCGCGGTGATACCCGCGAGCCGGTAGGCGGCGTCCGCTACACGGCGCGTGATTTCCGGATCTGGTGCACACGACGCCGCGGGGTGCCATTGGTCGGTGCCGGAGGTGGCCGCGGCGACGCGCACGGCCACTGCCGCGTTCTGTGGCGGCTCGGCGGTCAGCACGACGGCGGCGGCGCCGTCGCCGATTGGGCAACATTCAACCCGGCGAAGTGGTTCGGCGAACATCGGCGAGGACTTGAGTTCGGCCACGGGCACCGCGGTGCGGCGCTGTGCCAGCGGATTCAGACTCGCATGGTGCAAATTCTTGGCCACCACGGTCAACGCGGCGTCGTCGGGTTCGCCGTAGTCGTGCATACGTTGCCGCTTGAGCATGGCGAACGTCGTCGGCGGCAGGTTATTGCCGGAGATCGCCGCAAGGTCGATTCTGCCCTGCAGGTTCGCGGCACCGTCGAGGGCGCTCGCAAGACTGCCGCACCCCACCGCGACCGCGGATGAGGCGCACCCGGTGGCTACTGCCGCATATGCGTCATCGAACGCCGCCGAGCCGGTGGCCGAGGCGTTCTCCACGACATGAGCGGGCACCCCGGTCCAGCCCAACTCGTGCACGATGGACGGCGCGAATCCCATTTCGCCGCCGACAACACCGGCTACCAGAAGTCCGACTTCCGACCACACGATGCCCCCGTCGGTCAACGCATCCCGAATGGCCGAAGCGGCGAGTTTCCTGCCGGCCGCGTCATGGCTTTTGGCGAATTTCGTCATGCCGACACCCGCGACGTAGACGGGGCGGCCTGGCGGCGTGCATTGTGTTTGAATGCTCATGACGCGCTCCGCGCGAAGCCGAAACCGGTGGCCGTTTCGGCGCCGTCCGGGATCGGACGGGGTACCACGGCAACCCGATCGCCAATTTCCACCGTGCCGGCCATCACTCCTTGGACGATCACCTGCGGACTCAGTTCCACCCGTACCAAGGTGACCGGCGGTTCCGCACCGGGCAGCGGAAACGTTATACGGCAATAACTTTGCACGACACCGGTAGTCGGCAGATGGCCGTTGCGAGTGTCCGAACCGCAACGCACGCACTGCTGTCGCCGGGGGAACATCACGGCACCGCACTCCGGGCACCACGCGGAAATCAGTGTCGCACTGTGACCGTCCGTCAACAGAATCTCCGGGTCGAACGACGGGCTCACTGGGCACACCACGTCGGCGCCCGGCGCTCCCGGAACGCGCGCGACCCTTCGGCAGCGTCCGCTGTGCGCTGAATCCGGGCGATGGCCGCCGCTTCCGCCTGCAGGGCGGCCGTCGCAGGCATCGACGGTGCGGCATCGACCAGCTCTTTGATGACTTGGACCGCCAGCGGTGCGCTGCGCAAGATCATCTCGGTCCACTCACTGATTGCCCCGTCGAGCTCGTCCTTCGGGACCACTTGGTCAACCAGCCCCCAGGCCAATGCCTCAGTGGCGCAAACGGGCTCGCCGGTGAGCATCATGCGCAGGGCGTGTCCCCTACCGATCAGCTGCGGCAGCCGGTACGTCGCACCGCCGGCGGGGATCAGTCCGACGCGGGCCTCCGGCAGGGAAAGCCGAACATGGTCGGCTGCGATGCGCAGATCGCATGCCAACGCGAGTTCCACGCCGCCGCCGAACGCATCACCGTTGAGTGAGCACAACAACGGCTTCTGTACCCGCAAGCCGTGCATGATGGTGTCCGGTGGGGCTATCCCCTGTTTCAGCTTCTCGGCGACCTGTTGCGGCAGAGCTTTCAAATCCGCTCCCGCACAGAAGATTGCCTCGCCGGTAGCGGTTAGCACTCCGGCCCATAGGCGCTCGTCCTCGTTGAGGCGGGTGAAGGCCCGGTGCAGACCCTCGAGCGTGGCCCAGTCCAGCGCGTTGCCAGCGGTCGGGCGATTGAGTTGGATGTGCAGTACGCGGTCACGCTCGGCGACGATTACCGATTCGGCCTGGTCGCTCATGCTCACACCGCCATCGAGAAGCCGCCGTTGACCGGGTAGGTCTGCCCGGTGATCCATTCGGCATCGGCGCCAGCTAGGAAAGCGATCATCCCGGCGGCGTCATCGGGCGTCCCCAGACGCGACGTCGGATAGGCGCGCAACATCTTTCGTTCGATCTCCTCGGTGAGGAACTCCGCGATCCGGCCATGCTTGATGGTGCCGAGTGCCACGCAGTTGCAGGTGACCCCGGCGGGGCCCACTTCCCGCGCCACGGCTCTCATGAACCCGGCCGCCCCCGCTTTCGCCGCGGAATAGGCAACCAACCCGGCTTCGCCGACGCGAGCGGCGTCGGAAATAACCGTGATCACCCGGCCCCAGCGGTTTTGCAACATCCCGGGTAGCACTGCGCGGGTGCAGTACATCACCGCCTCAAGGTTGAGTTTCATCCACGGAGCCCATTGCACCGGTTCGGATGTCGCAAACTGGGCGGGCTCAGCGCTCCCGACGGGCACCCCCGCATTGTTGACGAGCACATCGATCGGGCCATGTTGATCGACCAGATCGCGAACGGCATCCCAGGACGTAACGTCGGCTACCGCCGGGACGCCACGAGCGCCCAGCTCCGTCACCTCGCCGGCCACTCGCTCGGCCGCCTCGCTCACCACGTCGTTGACCAGCACCGTCCCCGCCGCACATTGCCGGGCCAACCGCAACGCGACCGCCCTCCCCACGCCCGCACCGGCACCCGTGACCAATGCGACTCGCTGAGACATGCCACCTCCCATAAGTAGATAGTTGTATACTTATAACACTTCCGTTGGTAGTGTCAATCCGACCGCGCTTCCCTCAGCGCCGCGGCTAGCCCAGGTTGCTGTCATGGTTGACTCACGCTCGTTGGGCAAGGTACGAAGATCGGTGGTAAAGAAATGTCGAGCCCGCTGCGACGTCGGCTGCCTAAAGCTGAGCGACGTGCGCTTATCCTTGAGGCCGCTCAGAAGGTATTTGTCAACAACGGTGTAGGCGGGACGCGCGTCGTCGATATAGCTGATGCGGCCGGAGTCAATACGGCGCTGATGTACCAGCACTTCAGTTCCAAAGAAGAGCTATTCAGCGAAGCCGTGATTTACCCGCTCGAGCAATTGCTGGAACGCACCGAACAGCAGACCCGCAAGTTGGCGATCGGAGCGGAGAACATCCAGCAGCGCACAACCGAGGAGTTCGTGCGGGAGATCTTATACATCATGGTCGAACTGAGCCCGCTGTTCGGGACGGTGCTGTTCGGTGACCCGGAAGTCGGGAAAAAGTTCTATCGGGACCGCCTGGAGCCCATGCTGAGCAGGATAGTGAACCTGGTCCAAAAGGCCCTTCCCACCTGGCGGCACGTCGACTTCGACGCACGCCGCACCACCGTGGCTGTCTTCGGGATGTCCTGGTTTCTCGCAATGGACAGCAGCATGCGAGAAGAAACCCTGGACGTGGACGGGGCCAGCAAGGAGCTGACCAGGTTGCTATTCACTGGCCTACAAGACGATCCACGCGACGGGGACGAATAGCTGCAAGCCCTCGAGGACGAAAGGCGCACCACATGAAAACAAACGCGGCTGTGTTGTGGGACCGTCATCAGAAATGGGAGGTCGAAGAAGTCGAACTGGACGGCCCGAAAGAGGCCGAGGTGTTGGTGCAAATGACCGCCAGCGGACTGTGTAGGACCGACGACCACATCGTCGGCGGGGATATGCCGATGGCGCTGCCCGCGATCGGCGGCCATGAAGGCGCCGGCGTCGTCGTCGACGTCGGGCCGGGAGTAACCGAAGTCGCAACGGGCGATCCCGTTGTGTTCAGCTTCGTCCCGTCCTGCGGCCGCTGCTTACCGTGCGCGAAAGGCATGGGCAATCTCTGCGTGCTGGGGGCGACGGTCATTGCCGGACCGCAACTCGACGGCAGCTACCGGTTCCACGCCCGCGGTCAAGACCTGGGCCAAATGTGCTTGCTGGGAACGTTTGCCGAATACACCGTCGTGCCAACGTCGTCGGTGGTCAAGGTCGACCCGGGTATCCCGTTGGACAAGGCCGCCCTGGTCGGGTGCGGGGTCACCACGGGCTATGGCAGTGCGGTTCGCACGGGCGAAACGCGGGACGGTGACACCGTGGTCGTGATGGGAGTGGGCGGCGTCGGCATCAACGCGGTGCAGGGTGCCCGGATCGCTGGTGCCCTTCACATCGTGGCCCTCGACCCGGTCGAATATAAACGCGCGCGCTCCTACGAATTCGGGGCGACCCACAGTGCCGCAACCGTTGATGAGGCCTTCGCGGTCATCAGCCATCTCACCGAGGGGCAAATGGCCGATGTTTGCGTGGTCACCACAGACACGGCCGAGGCGGGCTACGTAGCGCAGGCGCTTTGTCTCGTCGGCAAGCGGGGCCGGGTTGTGATGACCGCAACTCCGCACCTCACCGACACCAGCGTGACGATGTCCCTTGCCGACCTCACGCTGTTTGAAAAGCAGCTTCGCGGATCGCTTTTCGGCTCTTCCAATCCTCGTTACGACATCCTTCGCATGCTCAGTCTCTACACGAGCGGGCAGCTAAAACTCGACGAGCTGATCACTCGCGAATATCCGCTGCAAGCGATCAACCAGGGTTATGCCGACATGCGTGACGGCATCAACCTGCGCGGCATCATCCGGTTCTGAACGCCACAACTATCTCGGAGGTGATCGCGTGCCGCCCGACGCGAAATCGAAAACGACGCCCGTGGACGCCAACGGCCTAACAGGATCCGCCCAAATCACCGTCACCTGCCCGGCGACGAGCGAAGCGATTGGTAGCGTGCCGACCGCGCGGCGTACCGACGTCGCCGACAGCGCGGCGCGGTTGCGGTCGGCCCAACCTGCCTGGCAGGCAATGGGAGTCGACGCGCGCGCCCGATGGGTGAGCAAGTGGCGGGATTGGATCCTCGACCATGCCGACGAATTGCTGGAACTGGTCCAGCAGGAATCCGGCAAGTCATGGGGTGATTCGAATATCGAGATCTTGGCGACCGATGTAGCCAACTACTGGATCGAGCACGCCGCCGAGTTTCTCGCCGACGAACACGTCCGCCCCGCCGGACCGGCGAATATCGCCAAGCGCCTGATGACCGTCTACGAGCCCTACCAGTTGGTCGGCGTGATCACACCCTGGAACTACCCACTGGCGATGCCGTTGCTGGACATCGCGCCAGCGCTGATGGCCGGCTGTGCGGTGGTGTCGAAGCCATCCGAACTCACCCCGCTCGCGTGGCGGGCGGCGGTCGGCGGATGGAAACAAATCGGGGCCCCCGATGTGTTGGATGTCGTGTTCGGGGCCGGCGAAACCGGCTCGGCGGTAATCGATGTCGTCGACTATGTCATGTTTACCGGCTCGGTCGACACCGGTCGGCGGGTGGCCGTCGCCGCAGCACAACGACTTATTCCGTGCAGCCTTGAATTGGGCGGCAAGGACGCCATGGTCGTGTGTGCGGACGCCGACATCGACCGGGCAGTCGACTGCGCGGTGTGGGCCGGATTCTTCAACTCCGGCCAGACGTGCATCTCAATCGAGCGGGTATACGTCGAGGCCGCGGTTTACGACGAGTTCGTCCGCAAGCTGGTCGCCAAGACGTCCACGCTGCGCCAGGGCATGGATGCGGGCCACGACTATTCCTGTGACATCGGAGCAATGGCCAGCGAGCAACAGCTGGAAATCGTCTCCCGACAAGTACAGGACGCGATCAGCAAAGGCGCCAAGGTCCTCATCGGAGGCAAGGCGCGGACAGACGGACTGTTCTATGAGCCAACCGTATTGGTCGACGTCGACCATGGCATGGATTGCATGCGCGAGGAGACCTTTGGCCCGACCTTGCCGGTGATGAAGGTTCGCGACGCACAGGAAGCGATCCAAAAGGCCAACGATTGCCGGTACGGGCTGTCAGGCAGCGTGTGGACACGCGATCACTCCAAGGGGATGGAGCTGGCCAAGCAGATGGACACCGGGTCGGTGAACATCAACAACGCGATCATGTCGGTATTTCAGTACCCACTGCCTATGCACGGTTGGAAGGACTCGGGGCCGGGCTCGCGCGCGGGAGGTCCCGATGGCATCCGAAAGTATTGCCGCACCAAAGGCATTGCTGCCGACCGGGTGGCGATGAAGAGGGAGTTGTTCTGGTATCCGTATAGCCCGTGGAAGGGCAAGGTCCAGTCTCGAATGGCGAGGCTGCTCGGGGCCAGGGACTGGCGGCGCCGGCTGGGTCGAACAGCCAGTCCCCGACCTAACCCGCCCGCGGCAACGGCGGACTCGCCGTGAAGGTTCACTACTCGCTGTTCGGTGAACCCGGCGACTGGGAGCGAGCTGCTTGGGCCGAGCAGCACGGCTATGACGGCGTGTGCCTTCCGGAGATATCACACGACCCGTTCCCGGTGCTAGCCGTGGCCGCCACCCGCACCACAACGATAAAGCTGAGCACCGCGATCGCGGTGGCCTTCGCGCGCAATCCGATGTCGCTGGCGATGGTGGCCAATGATCTGCAGCTCTACTCCGCTGGGCGGTTCCAGCTCGGCGTCGGCTCACAGATCAAGCCGCACATCGAAAAGCGGTTCTCGATGCCGTGGTCGGCGCCAGCCCGGCGGATGCGCGAGTACCTTCTGGCCGTGCGGGCGATTTGGCACAGCTGGGCCACCGGCGAACCACTGCGTTTCACCGGTGAGTACTACACGCACACGCTGATGACGCCGTTTTTCAGTCCGGGACCGAACCCCTATGGCAACCCGCCGATCATCCTGGCCGGTGTTGGAGCCCGGATGACTGAGGTGGCCGGCGAGGTGGCGGACGGCTTCTCCGTGCACGCGTTCACCACCGAGCGCTACCTGCGCGAGACCACCCTGGCGGCGCTGAGCAACGGCCGAGCGATCGCCGGCAAAGACACGCTCGACGGGTTCGAGATCAGCGGCCTGCCCTTCATCGTGACCGGCCCCGACAAAGCATCCACGCAGGCGGCCGACGCGGCGGTACGCAGCCAGATCGCCGTGTACGGCTCGACCCCGGCCTACCGATGTGTGCTTGACGCGCACGGCTGGAGCGATCTCGGCGAGGAGCTCAACGCGCTATCCAAGCGCGGTGCGTGGGACCAGATGAACCGCCGGATCACCGATGAGCTATTGCATGAGTTCGCGATTGTCGCCCCGCCCGAGCGCGTCGCCGAAAGTCTGCTCACCAAATACGGCGACGTCTTCACCCGCACCGGCTTCTATGCTCCCTACCCGGTTCCCGCAGGGTTCTGGGAGCCGATAATGCGCGAGGTACAGGCCGGCAGCGATGCCCGCCGCACGGGTGACCTCTGCCGTAGCTGACCGATCTGACTCGTGCGCTGTGCGCCGCAGGCCTAAATCGACAGCAGCACTCGCAGATGCGGAATCGAATGCAGCGGCGCATGAAAAGAGTGAAATTGTGCCCACGAATTCGCAGCCGGGGCGCCGGCGCGGATCGCGCACGCCAGCAAGACGGTGGTTTCGATCGCGTCCTTGACCTCTTGGGCGTGGCGACCTCTGCCGGGACCGTAGCCGATCAACACCGCCGCTGCGCCGACGATGACGGCCGCGCCGGCCACCCACAGTAGGCCGCCGATGTAGCCGTGATGCAAGGCGTGCAATCGCTCGTCGTCCATGAACTTCACCGGGCCCCGCGAGCGTCCCGGTGACCCCCTCCGGTTGACCACCACGCTCCGACCCTGCATGCGGACGCGGCATTGTCGGCGCGGCGTCAGCCGCGTCGTCGGTTTCCAGGAATTCGTTGCGATAGCCGCGGTCGATCAGCGACCGGGGATGCCGACGCGCGCGACCTTCCCCGGTCCGACGCGGTGGCGGCCGCGGCCGACGCGATGGGTTGACGGATTATTTCACGTACGGACTCCTTGGATGAGTGCTTATGTGCGCCGGTTTCGTGTAGTCGCGGCTCCGCGCCTTGGGCACGCTCGCCGTGCGGCGGCCCCGTCGCGCCATACCACCGCCTGGGGGTCGACCCGTGACCGGCGGCGGGGCGCTCGCCGGGGCGAAACTGCTCATCGGAATCGACGACACCGACGACCTGCACAGCCCCGGGCGCCGGGACCGCGCGCTGCTCGGTGAACTGGCGGCGGCCGGCCTCGGTGTCGCAGCGGGCGCCACCCGCCACCAGCTGCTGGTCGATGACCGCATCCGGTACACCTCGCACAATTCCAGCGCCTTTCTGGCCTGGCGCAGCCCGGCGGGCAACCCGCGCGCGGTGCAAGACGAGACCATCGAGCTCGCCCCGTCAGCAGCGGGACGACGGCCGGACCTGGCGAACCGCTCCCCAAGCGGTCGTCAAAAAGTACTGAACGTCAGGAGCTACAGCTCCCCGGCCTCCATGGCTTCCTTGACCTCCTGCGCGTGGGCAACCTGCTCCGGGGTGTATCCGATGAACAGCGCGGCCACGCCGACGATGATGGAGGCTCCGGCCACCCAGAGCAGACCGTAGGTGTAACCGTGGTCGAGAGCCCGCAACTGGGCGTCGTTCATGAACTTGACCGGGCCTGTCGAGCCTCCGAGGTACAGCGTGCGCGAGGTGATCACGGCCTGGATGACCGCCAGGACCAGCGGCCCGCCCAGGCTCTGCAGCATCAGTGTCATCGCCGACACCGGGCCGATCTGGTCGAAACCCACGCCCGCGATCGCCGACAGGGTCAGCGGGACGACGGCCATGCCGATGCCGATCCCACCGATGACGATCGGCATGACCAGGTTCGGAAAGTAGGGTGCGCCCCGATGCATGAACCACCAGCCGTACAGCATCGCGAGGAACAGGAGGTATCCACCGGCGATCGTCACGATCCGCGGCGAGAACCGCGACACCAGCTGAGAGGAGACGCCCAGGCCGATACCCATCGCGAGGACGAACGGAATGAAGCCGACGCCCGCGCGCAACGCGCTGTAGCCCAGGATGTCCTGCACATAGAGGCCGATCAACACCGTCAGGGTGAACATGACGCCGCCGGCCAGGAAGATCGCGACGAAGGTGACCGACCGGTTGCGGTCGCGGAACAGCCGGAACGGGACCACGGGGTTTTCGGCGGTGCGCTCGACGATGACGAAGGCCAGAGCGGCGGCCATGGCCACCGCGCCCGACCCGAGGGTGGTGATCGAGATCCAGCCCTGCTCCGGCCCCATCGAGAAGGCGAACACGGCGGCCGTGCAGGCCAGGGTGGCCAGCATGGCCCCCGCCGCGTCCAGCTTCATCCGCTCCCTGTTGGTCTCCCGCAGCGCGGTCCGGGCCAGATAGATCATCACCAGCCCGATCGGCACGTTCACCAGGAACGCCAGCCGCCACGACAACTCGGTCAGCGCCCCGCCGACCACCAGGCCCATCACCGACCCGACCGCGGTCATCGCGGCGAAGACCGCGGTGGCGAAGTTCCGCGCCGGCCCCTTGGGGAAGGTCGTCGCCACCAGCGCCAGGCCGGTCGGCGACGCGATGGCCGACCCGACGCCCTGGGAGAGTCGGGCGATGACCAGCGTCGCATCGTCCCAGGCCACGGCGCACAGGACGGACGAGATGGTGAACAACGCGACGCCGACGATGAACGTACGTTTACGCCCGATAGTGTCCCCGAGACGGCCACCGAGCAGCATCAACCCACCGAAGGTGAGCACGTAGGCGGTGATGACCCAGCTACGGCCCGCGTCGGACAGGCTGAGCTCATTCTGGATCTTGGGCAGTGCGACGATGGCAACCGTGCTGTCCATCGTCGCCAGCAACTGCATGCCGCCGATCGCGACAACGGCCGCGATGAAGCGGCGAGAGGGCAACCAGGTGGGTAAATACCTCCCGGCACGGGGGGTGGCGGTCTCTGCCTGACGCGCCGCACGCGCCGGCACCGGACGATCGGGGAGTGCAGATGTCCAATTGCGGACCGCTCGATCCGAGTCGTTGAGAGCCGTCATAACGGGTTACCTTACAGTAATCTTAAGAATTGTTTAAAGCCCCGAAGGCGGCGACGGCCCCGATCACGATGATCGCGGGAGGTCGGACACCTTCGGCACGGATTTTCTCTGGCGTGTCGACAAGAGTGGCCCGCAACGTCTGCTGAGCCGCCGTCGTCCCGTGCTGGACGACAAGGACCGGCGTATCCGCAGGTCGGCCGCCCTTCAACAGGGCATCCACGAAGAGTTCGATGCGTTCGACCGCCATCAGCAAAACAAGGGTGCCCGTCAATGCCGCCACAGCGTCCCAATTCACTAACGATTCGGGGTGACCGGGCGGCAGATGGCCGCTGACCACCACAAACTCGTGATTTATCGCGCGATGGGTGACCGGGATGCCCGCCAGCGCCGGTACGCCTATGGCACTTGTCACACCGGGCACCACCGTCACCGGGATCCCGGCGTCGACGCACGCGAGCACCTCCTCGTAGCCGCGTGCGAACACGAAGGGATCCCCACCTTTGAGGCGGACCACGAAGCTGCCGGCCCGCGCCCGGTCGATCAGGACGTCGTTGATCGCCTCCTGGGCCATGGCCCGCCCATAAGGGATCTTGGCAGCGTCGATGACCTCGACGTGCGGCGGCAGCTCGGCCAGAAGTTCCGGCGGCGCCAACCGGTCCGCGACCACCACGTCGGCCTGGGCGAGCAGACGACGACCGCGCACCGTGATCAGTTCCGGGTCCCCCGGGCCGCCCCCGACCAGCGCGACGCCGCCGCGTACAACATCGGAGTTCGCAGAGCTCTCCAGCGTGATCACGCCGTTTTGCAGCGCCTCCCGGATCGCGGATCGGATTGCCGCAGACCGGCGGTGCTCGCCACCGGCGAGCACCCCCACCGACAGTCCCGCGTAGCTGAAGGAGGCCGGTGTGACGGCGGTCCCCTCGACGGCGATGTCGGCGCGGACGCAGAAGATCTGACGGCGTTCCGCTTCGGCGACGACAGCTTCGTTCACCTGCGGGTCGTCGGTGGCTGCAATCGCATACCAGGCACCCTCGAGATCCCCGTCGCGGTAGTCCCGCACGGACAACGTGACGCCGCTCATCGACTCGACGGCGGGGGTGGCGGCACGGGAGACGACGTGGACCTCCGCACCACTGGCGACGAGCAGGGGCAACCGGCGCTGGGCCACGGACCCGCCGCCGACCACGACGACTTTCTTTCCGGCCAGCCGCAATCCGACCAGGTAGGGGTTCTCGGACACCCGGCAAGCTTAGTGGCGACCGCCGACGCGGCGAAGCCGGGAGCGGCGGGTCGCCACCATCGACCTAGTGGCGACCGCCGACGCGGCGCCGAGCGGCATGCGCGACAAAGCGCACCACGGCGTCCGGCGCGGCGGCCGGGTGCGTGTGCAGGTAGGAGGCATGGACGCCGGCGTGCACAGCGCCGTCGCGCATGCTGTCCGCCCCGTCGCCCCGGTAGGCCCATGCCGGCGGGTACTCGCGGCTGTAGCGAAGGACGGTCCGGTGGAATTCGTGCCCGACGACCCGCCGGCCCGCGCGGTACAGCGGCGAATCGGCCACCGCGACGGCGTCACGGTAGGCCAGCGTGAGGCGCGGCGTGAACCGCGCCGACCCGCCCAGCACCCCGCACATCGGTTGCCCGTCGAGTTCGGAGGCCAGATAGACCAGCCCGGCGCACTCCGCGTGCACCGGCGCGCCGGTGCGCGCGAGCTCCTTGATCTGGCGGCGGACGAGGTCGTTGGCGGACAGCTCGGCGGTGAACTGTTCGGGAAAGCCGCCGGGCAGCACCACCGCGTCGGTGCCGTCGGGCAGCGGGTCGACGAGCGGGTCGAACTCGGTCACCTGCGCGCCGGCGGCGCGCAGCAGCTCGGCATGCTCGGCGTAACCGAAGCTGAAGGCCTTGCCCGCCGCCATCGCGACGGCGGCGGCGCGCCCGGCGGGGAGCTCAGCAGGGACCTCCCCCACCGCCGTCGCTGGATCCCACGCCGGGCCGTCGGGGCGACTCCGGGCGGCCGCGACGACGGCGGCCAGGTCGACGTGGCGGGCGACCAGGCCGGTCATCGCCTCGACGGCGGTCTGCGCACGCCGGCCGTATTCGACGGCGGTGACCAGACCCAGATACCTCGTCGGCACCTCCAGTTCTGCGGTGCGCGGAATCGCCCCGAACACCGCTACACCGGCCTGCTCACAGGCCTGGCGCAGCACCTGCTCGTGCCTGGGCGATCCGACGCGGTTGAGGATCACTCCGGCGATCCGGGTCGCGGTGTCGAACGTCGCGAACCCGTGCAGCAGGGCGGCGACGCTGTGGCTCTGGCCGCGCGAGTCGACCACCAGGACCACCGGAGCGCCCAGCAGCCCGGCGACGTGGGCGGTGGATCCGGCCGCCGGGGTCGTCGCACCGGTAGCGATCCGTCCGTCGAACAGCCCCATCACCCCTTCGACCACGGCGACGTCCGCGCCGGCGGCACCGTGGGTGTAGAGGGGACCGATCAGGGGCTCCCCGACCAGCACCGGATCCAGATTGCGGCCGGGCCGGCCGGCGGCCAGGCCATGATAGCCCGGGTCGATGAAGTCAGGACCCACCTTGAACGGCGCGACGGTATGCCCGGCCTGGCGCAGCGCCCCGACCAAACCTGTTGCCACCGTGGTCTTTCCGCTGCCCGAGGCGGGCGCGGCGATCACGACGGCCGGTACCGGGGTCACGGCCTCACCCACGGGCGTGCGCGAAACGACGCGACGCAGGGCGCACTCCGGCTCACCATTCGATGCCCTTCTGCCCCTTGCGTCCCGCGTCCATCGGATGCTTGACCTTGGCCATCTCGGTGACCAGGTCGGCCGCCTCGACCAGCCGCGGCGGGGCGTCGCGCCCGGTGATCACCACATGCTGGCAACCGGGCCGCCCCAGCAGGGCGTCGACCACGGTGTCGACGTCGATCCAGCCCCATTTGAGCGGATAGGTGAACTCGTCGAGCACATAGAATCCGTGCCGCTGGAGGGCCAGCCGCCGAGCGATCTCCGCCCATCCGTCGGCCGCCGCGGCGGCGTGGTCGGAGTCGCTGCCCTGCTTGCGCGTCCACGACCAGCCCGCGCCCATCTTGTGCCACTCGACGGCGCCGCCGAGCCCGTGGGTCTCGTGCAGCTCGCCGAGCCGCTGAAAGGCGTTCTCCTCGCCCACCTTCCACTTGGCGCTCTTGACGAACTGGAAGACGGCGACGTCCAGCCCGGCGTTCCAGGCGCGCAACGCCATTCCGAACGCTGCGGTGGACTTCCCCTTGCCCGCGCCGGTGTGCACCGCCAGCACCGGCGCGTTGCGCCGCGCCCGGGTGGTCAGGCCGTCGTCGGGGACCTGCACTGGTGTTCCTTGTGGCATGGGGCGCACACCTTCCGGTAGCTCAGGCGACGCGGCGTACGGCCCGCGTCAGGTGATCGGCGTGCAACTGCTCGAGCCGCACGGCCGGCGCGCCAAGCCCGCGGGCCAGCGCAACGGCCAAACCCAGCCGCACATAGGAGGTTTCGCAGTCCACGACCACCGCGGCAGCGCCTTCGGCGGCCAGCCGGGCCGCCGCGGTGCGGGTGCGGCCCAACGGGTCCGGCCCACCCGTGGCCCTCCCGTCGGTGAGGACCACCACCAGGGCGCGCCGGGACTTGTCGCGCGCCCGTTCCCGGACGATCAGCTCACGCGCAGCCAGCAACCCCTCGGCCAGCGGGGTCTTGCCGCCGGTGTCGAATCGTGCGAGCCGCCGGCCGGCGATGTACGCGGACGACGTCGGCGGGAGCACCAGACTGGCCTCCCGCTGGCGGAACGTGATCACCGCGACCTTGTCGCGGCGCTGGTAGGCGTCACGCAGCAGGGACAGTGCGGCGCCGCTGACCGCAGCCATGCGATCCCGCGCCGCCATCGAACCGGACGCGTCGACGACGAACACCACCAGATTGCCCTCGCGCCCTTCGCGGACGGCCAGGCGGACGTCGTCGGGCCGTGGGCGCAGCGGGCCGGCACCGCCGTGCTCGGCGGCAGAGAGCAGCGTCGCGAACAGGTGCAGTCCCCGCGCGCCGGAGCCGGTGTCGCTCACGTCGGTCGCCGCGATCACGCCGCCGGTGGCGTTGCGGGCCCGTGATCGCCGTCCCGGGGTGCCGGCGCCGACTCCCGGAACCCTCAGTGCGCGGGCCCGGAAAGTCTGCGACGGCGGCGCGCTGGGCCGCGGCGCCTGCGGACGCGGCGCCTGCGGATGCGACGCCTGCGACTGTGGCGGCGAATCCTGTTGCAGCACTGGACCTTCAGAATCCGAAGGGGCTCCACCACCGGGCGGTTCGGGCTCCGGCTCGGGATCGCGGTCCCCGGCCCGCGCCAGTGCGGCGTCGAGCTGCTCGCGCTCGATGCCGGGGTCGTCGAACGGGTCGCGGCGGCGCCGATGCGGCAACGCCAATTCGGCCGCGATCCGGATGTCCTGCTCCTCGACGATGCCTGCGCCGCGCCAGGCGGCGTGGGCGACCGCGGTGCGGGCCACCACCAGATCGGCTCGCATGCCGTCGACGTCGAACGCCGCACACAGCGCCGCGATCCGGCGTAACTCGTTGTCCGGCAACACCACGTCGTCGACCTGAGCGCGCGCGGAAGCGATCCGCCGGGCCAGCTCGGCGTCGGCGCCCGCGTAACGCTCGGCGAAGGCGTCGGGGTCGGCCTCGTAGGCCATCCGCTGGCGGATCACCTCGACGCGGACGTCGACATCGCGGGAGGCGCGCACGTCGACGGTCAGGCCGAACCGGTCCAACAGTTGCGGGCGCAGCTCGCCCTCCTCGGGGTTCATCGTGCCGATCAGCACGAACCGCGCCTCGTGCGAATGCGAGATGCCGTCGCGCTCGACATGCACCCGGCCCATTGCCGAGGCGTCGAGCAGCACGTCGACCAGGTGATCATGCAGCAGGTTGACCTCGTCGACGTAGAGGACACCACCGTGCGCGCGTGCCAGCAGACCCGGCGAGAAGGCGTGCTCCCCGTCGCGCAACACCCGCTGCAGATCCAGCGAACCGATCACCCGGTCTTCGGTTGCCCCCAGCGGCATCTCGACCAGGCCCGCTCCTTCGCTGCCGGTCGCAGCGGACAGCAGCGCGGCGAGCGCCCGCACGGCGGTCGACTTGGCGGTCCCCTTCTCGCCACGGATGAGCGCCCCGCCGATCTCCGGACGCACGGCACACAGCAACAGGGCGAGCCGCAGCCGGTCGTGCCCGACGATCGCACTGAACGGATATGGCGTCACGGCAGCTCGGCCAAACCGGAGCCGGGCCGCAGCATCGGCACGTGCGGCACCCCGTCTTCGACGAAATCCTCACCGTCCCGGACGAACCCGTGTTGTACATACATGTCGGCCAGATACGTCTGCGCATTGATCCGGCACGGGTGGTCACCGACCTCGGCCAGCGCGGCGCGCAACAGCCGGGTGGTGTGGCCCTGACCACGCATATTGCGTCTGGTGCACAGTCGGCCGATGCGGAACGCCTTGGTGCCTCCGGCGTGTTCCTCCATCAGCCGCAGGGTGCAGATGACGTCGCCGCCGGCGGTTTCCAGCCAGAAGTGCCGGGTTTCGGTGAGCAGGTCGCGCCCGTCCAATTCCGGATAGGGGCAGGCCTGTTCGACGACGAACACCTCGATCCTCAGCTTGAGCAGCTGGTAGAGGGTGTGGGTGTCAAGGTCCTGCGCCCGGGCGCGACGCAGACTCATCGTTGTCACGCAACCTCCAGCTGTAAGGCCCGGCTGCCCCACGACCACACCTCGTCGAACAACGCCGGCTCGTCGGAAAGCTGCACGCCGAGGGATGGAACCATCTCTTTGAGCGCGGGGAGCCAGGATCGGTATCGGCGCGCGAAGCACCGCCGCAGCACATCCAGCGCGATCGGCACGGCGGTCGATGCCCCCGGCGAGCCCCCGAGCAGTCCAACGATCGTGCCGTCCGCGCCACTGAGGACGGTCGTGCCGAACTCCAGCGCCCCGCCCCTGCGCCGGTCGGGCCGGATCACCTGCACTCGCTGACCGGCCACCGTCAGCTCCCAGTCGGAATCCTCTGCGCTGGGGACGAATTCGCCCAACATGCGCATCCGCTCCGGCCCGGAGAGCCGCAGTTGGCCGACCAGATAGTTCACCAGCGCCCGTTCGGTGACGCCGACGCCGAGCATCGAAATCAGGTTGTTCGGCTTCACCGAGCGGGGCAGATCGGTGACATGGCCGTGCTTGGAGAACTTCGGCGACCAGCCCGCGTAGGGACCGAACACCAGCCACGCCCTGCCGTTGACCAGGCGCAGATCCAGGTGCAGCGCGCCCAGCGGCGGAGCCCCCGGCGCCGGGACCCCGTACACCTTGGCCCGGTGTGCGGCGGTGAGCGCCGGCTTGGCGGCGCGCAGGAAGCGACCGCCGATGGGGAAGCCGGCATAGCCGCGGGCTTCCCCGATGCCCGATCTCTGCAACAGCGACAGCGCGTCCCCACCGGCGCCGACAAAGACGAATTTCGCGTTGAGCCTGCGCCTTTCGCCGGTGCGGCGATTACCGAGCAACAACGTCCAACTGCCGTCGCCCTGGCGGGTGAGGTTACGCACCTCGTGACCGAACAGCGCGGTGGTTCCGTGCCGCACGCAGAAGCCGACGAGCTGGCGCGACAAGGCGCCGAAGTCGACGTCGGTGCCGTGGGGAGCCCAGTTCAGCGCGATGGGCTCGGTGAAGTCCCGTTTGGCGGCCATCAGAGGCAGCCGGCGCGCGAACTCGTCGGGGTCCTCGATCAGTTCGGTGCCGGCGAACAAGGGGTTGGGAGCCAGCGCCCGCTGCCGCCTTCGCAGATAGTCGACGCGCCGCGCGCCGCGCACGAAGCTGGCATGCGGAATCGGGTTGAGGAAGCCGCGATCGGCCACGATCCCGTTCGTGACGGCGTAGGCCCAGAATTGGCGGGTCACCTGGAACTGCTCGTTGACGTGCACCGCCTTGCCGATGTCGATCGACCCGTCGCGGCGCTGCGGGGTGTAGTTGAGCTCGCACAGCGCCGAATGCCCGGTCCCGGCGTTGTTCCAGGGACCACTGCTTTCGCCGGCGACGGCGTCCAGCCGCTCAACCAGGGCGATCGACCAGTCCGGTTCCAGCCGGCGCAGTAACGCCCCCAGCGTGGCGCTCATGATGCCCGCGCCCACCAGCACGACGTCAGTCCGCGCGGCCGCGGTTTGCTTCGCCACCGAATCGTCGATCCTTCCCTCGGTTGTGCCGATGCCCAGGCTATCGACCGGTGACGACCCCAAGACGTGCACCTCCCTGCGGCCACGCGTCGTGACCGCGCTTCAAGCTGGCCTCGCTTCAAGCTGGCCTCGCTTGAGCTGGCCTCGCCTTAAGCTGGCAAGGTGACTGGCTGGGTGCCCGACGTCCTGCCCGGCTACTGGCAGCGCACCCTGCCGCTGGGTCCCGATCCCGACGGCGAGGGCGAGATCGTCGCCACGCTGGTCCGGCGCGGCGGGCCACCGGGCGACGACGCTTCTCACGCGGTGCTGGCGGTGCACGGCTACACCGACTACTTCTTTCACACCGCCCTGGCGGATCACTTCGCCGACCGCGGCTTCACGTTCTACGCGCTGGACCTGCGCAAGTGCGGCCGATCGCGCCGCGACGGCCAGACCCCGCACTTCGTCACCCATCTGGACCGCTACGACGCCGAGCTCGGCCAGGCCCTGTCGGTGATCACCGAGCCAGCGCGCCCCGTCACAATCCTGGTGTACGCCCACTCCGCCGGCGGCCTCATCGCGCCGTTGTGGCTGGACCGGTTGCGGCGACGCGACGACGCCGCGCACGCCGACATCGGCGGCCTGGTACTCAACAGCCCGTTCCTGGACCTGCACGGCCCGGCCGTCCTGCGCCTGCCGGTGGCCTCGGCGGTGTTCGCCGCGCTGTCGCGGGTGCGGGCCAAAGGGGTGGCCCGGCCGCCCGCCCAGGACGGTTACGGCACCACCCTGCACCGGGACTATCACGGCGAGTTCGACTACGACCTGCGGTGGAAACCGGTGGGCGGCTTCCCGATCACGTTCGGCTGGCTGCACGCCGTCCGCCGCGGCCAGGCGCGCCTGCACCGCGGGCTCGACGTCGGCGTGCCCAACCTGATCCTGCGCTCGGACCACAGCGTCGCCGAATGCCGCGACCCGGCGGCGATGCAGCGCGGTGACGCGGTTCTCGACGTCAACCAGATCGCCCGGTGGGCCGGCTGCGTCGGGAACCATTCCACCGTCGTACCGGTGGCCGACGCCAAACACGACGTGTTCCTGTCCCTGGCGCAGCCGCGCGCACAGGCCTATCGCCGGCTCGACCGGTGGCTCGACGACTACCTCGACGCCGACAACACCGACGCTGCGGCTCCGGGGCGACGGTCGTGAGAACGTCGGTGAGCATCGGCGCAGGGGAAGAATCATCGTCGCCGGCCCGCAGGAATCGTCGATCCTCGAGGCGATGAGCTTCGGGCCGACTGCCACGGAGATTCTTGGGAACGCGCTGCCGGGCCGGTGCCGAGTTCAGTGAGTCGAGGGTCCGCGCGGATGCGGCGCGGGCTCGCCGGCCTGGCACCTCGGGCACAGCCCGCGCAGGGTCAGGCCGGCCCGCTCGGAGAGCGCGAACGAACTGCCCGCCATGGCCTGCTCGAGCGCCGAACTCAGCTGATCGGCGGGCACCTCGATGATCGAGCCGCACCGGGTGCAGACCGCGTGGTGGTGGGGGGCGGTGGCCAGCCCGTACGTGGTGACACCGCTGTCAAGGGTCAACGCGTGCAACACCCCTTGGTCGACCAACGTGGTGACCGTGCGGTAGATGGTCGCCAGGTCGGGCACGTGGGTGCCGGGCGGCACACACTCGCGCACCCGCGTGTGGATGTCGGCGACCGGCAAATGCCCGTGGACCGGCTCGAGCACCGCCAGCACCTGGATGCGTGACGCCATCCGCCGCAGCCCGCGGGCGCGAAGGAAGTCACCGATTCGTTCGGTGGCGGCGGGATCCAGGACGGACCGATCACAGGTCACCCGTCCAGTGTTGCCCCGGATCCGCGAGAGCGCCAGTTTCGCCGCGGCGCGGCGCGGTGCGGTGCGGTGCGGTGCGGTGCGGTGCGACGCCTCCTGCAAGTGACTTGCATCCAGGACGCCAGGCTGCTTAAAGTCGGGCCGGTTGCCGCCTGACCGATGTTGCCGCCTGACCGAAGCCGGAAGGATTCCCGTGTCCAATGCCCACCCCAACGGGCGACCGCCGTGGCAGGCCAAGATTCGCAGCGCCCTGACCGCGGCGGAGTGGTGGCGGCTGGGATCGATGTCGGCGTTCATCGTCGCACTGCACCTGGTCGGCTGGCTGACCCTGGTATTCCTGGTCGAGCCCGCGCAGCTCAGCGTGGGCGGCAAGGCCTTCGGTATCGGCATCGGTGTCACGGCCTACACCTTGGGCATGCGGCACGCCTTCGACGCTGATCACATCGCCGCGATCGACAACACCACCCGCAAGCTGATGAACGACGGGCAGCGCCCCCTTGCGGTCGGCTTCTTCTTCTCCCTGGGCCACTCCTCGGTTGTCTTCGCGCTGGCGGTGTTGCTGACCAGCGGGATCAAGGCGCTCGTGGGCCCGGTCGAGCACGATTCGGCGACGCTGCACCACTACACGGGCCTGATCGGGACCAGCGTCTCCGGGGGGTTCCTGTACCTGATCGCCGCAGTCAACATCGTCATCCTCGTCGGCATCCTGCGGGTGTTCGCCAAGCTGCGCCGCGGCCGCTACGACCCCGACACGGACGCAGCGGAGCTGGAACGGCAGCTGGACAACAGGGGACTGATCAACCGCCTGCTCGGGCGGTTCACCAGATCGATCACCCAGTCGTGGCACGCGTACCCGATCGGGTTGTTGTTCGGGCTCGGCTTCGACACCGCCACCGAGATCGCGCTGCTGGTGCTGGCCAGCACCAGCGCGGCGTCAGGCCTACCGTGGTACGCCATCCTGTGCCTGCCGGTGCTGTTTGCCGCCGGCATGTGCCTGTTGGACACCGTCGACGGCTCGTTCATGAACTTCGCCTACGGCTGGGCGTTCTCCAATCCGGTGCGCAAGATCTACTACAACATCACCATCACCGCACTGTCGGTGGTCGTGGCACTGCTCATCGGCAGCGTGGAACTGCTGGGGCTCTTCGCCGGCCAATTCGGCTGGCACGGCCCGTTCTGGGAATGGATCGGCGGGCTTGACCTCAATGCGGTCGGCTACTGCGTCGTCGGCATGTTCGTCGTCACCTGGGCCGTCGCCCTGGTCGTCTGGCGCTACGGCCGCATCGAAGAGAAGTGGAGTTCCCCTCCCGTCGGGGCCCAGCGCACGTCATAGGCCTCCACAGACCCTCCCGGAAAACGGCGGTTGGGGTGTACAACGGTGCCATGGGCTCCTCGGCGGCGCGCGGGCGCCGGTGATCCGCGGTGCATGAGCTCTCGCTCTGCGAGGCGATCGCCGGCGTGGCCAAGACGCATGCCGACGGCCGCCAGGTGGACGTGGTGCGGGTGCGCATCGGCGCTCTGCGCCAGGTGGTGCCGGAGTCGCTGTCGTTCTGCTGGACGCTCGTCCGGGACGCCGAGGACATGCCGGACGCCGAACTGGAACTCGAGTGCGTCACCGCCGAGGTCTGCTGCCGCGCGTGCGGTCAGCGGTCCGAGATCACCTCGGCGTGGTCGATCTGGTGCCCACGCTGCGACAGTTGCGACGTCGAGGTGGTGCGCGGAAACGAATTCCTGGTGACGTCATTGGACGTCTCGTGAAGGGGACGTCTCGTGAAGGGGACGTCTCGTGAAGGGGACGTCTCGTGAGGGGGACGTCTCGCAATGAATCGCGCTGACCATGGGTAGATTCCACCGGCACGACGACGGAACCGAGCATGAGCACGGCCACGACCACGACCACGACCACGACCACGGCGATCACAGCCACTACGGGACGGGCCGGCAGCGCGTCGAGGTGCTCGAGTCGATCTTCGCGGAGAACGACCTACTCGCCGGCGCCAACCGGGCGGCGTTCGAAAGCCATGGGATCCGCACCCTCAACCTGATGAGCTCACCGGGATCGGGCAAAACGACCGTCCTGCAGGCCACGCTGGACGCGCTGGCCGGTGAGATCGCGATCGGGGTGATCGAAGGCGACATCGCCACCGACCTGGACGCGGCCAAGCTCAGCGGCCGCGGCGCCCAGGTGTCACTGCTGAACACCAGCAACGGATTTGGGGGCGAATGCCATCTCGACGCGCCGATGGTCAATCGCGCACTGCCCGGCCTCGACCTGGAACTGCTGGATCTGGTGATCATCGAGAACGTCGGCAACCTGGTCTGTCCAGCCGAGTTCGACGTCGGCGAGCACGCCAAGGCCATGGTCTACTCCGTGACGGAAGGCGAGGACAAGCCGTTGAAGTATCCCGTGATGTTTCGCTCGGTGGATGTGTTGCTGCTCAACAAGATTGACCTGGTGCCGCATTTGGACGTCGACGTCGACACCTACGTGCGCCACGTTCGCCAGGTCAACGCGACGGCGACGATCCTGCCCGTCAGTGCCCGCACCGGCGCCGGCCTGGGTGCGTGGTTCGGCTGGCTGCGGCGGTTCGCCGGCATGCCGCCGGTCTGAACTGCGGTGCCCGGCTATCGACACCGGATGCCGGAAATCCCCGGCGCCTGGCCGGCCCCCCTGGCATGCGGCGCCGGCGTCGAGCGGCCAAACCTGCCGTTGCCCTGCGTTTTCCGCCTGATCCCGGGATTATGCACGCTGTGGTTGTTGAGCCGCTCTCGGTAACCGTTGACAAGGGCCACCCGCGGGAGTAGACCCAGAACCAGCGCTGTGCAAGTGGGCCGACGGTCGACTCCTGCGGCGCAGGGGCTCGGGCTGCCCCGGAAAGCTGCAGCATGCCAACAAAAGCAGCAGTCAAAGCGGAAGAAACGCTGATCCACGTTCTCTGGATCAATGCGGGCCTGAGTTGTGACGGCGATTCGGTGGCGTTGACCGCCGCCACCCAGCCCAGCGTCGAGGAGATCGCCCTCGGCGCGCTCCCGGGCCTACCGAAGGTCGCCGTGCACTGGCCGCTGATCGATTTCGAATGCGGCCCCGCCGGAGGGGCCGACGACTTCCTCGCGTGGTTCTTCAAGGCCGACCGCGGCGAACTGGAACCCTTCGTGCTGGTCGTCGAGGGCTCGATCCCCAACGAGAAGATCAAGGACGAGGGCTACTGGTGCGGCTTCGGCAACGACCCGGCCACCGGCCAGCCGAT
>NZ_JBYCLC010000256.1:0-8787 GCF_057473685.1 Mycobacterium sp. TH-M116
GTCTTTCCCCACCATGAGAACGAGATCGCCCAGAGCCGCGCGGCCGGGGACGGGTTCGCCCGCTACTGGTTGCACAACGGTTGGGTGACAATGGGCGGGGAAAAGATGAGCAAGTCGCTGGGCAACGTGTTGTCGATACCAGCGATGCTGCAGCGCGTGCGTCCGGCCGAACTGCGCTATTACCTGGGCAGCGCGCATTACCGATCTATGCTGGAATTCTCCGATACCGCTCTGCAGGACGCGGCCAAGGCTTATGCCGGGCTGGAGGAGTTCCTGCACCGGGTTCGCATCCGGGTGGGCGCCGTCAAGCCCGGCGAGTGGACCCCGCGGTTCGCCGAGGCCCTCGACGACGACCTCGCGGTCCCGATCGCCTTGGCCGAGGTGCATCATGCCCGCGCGGAAGGCAACCGGGCGCTCGATGCCGGCGATCACGAGGGCGCACTCGCCCATGCGGGCGCGATCCGTGCGATGACGGGCGTCTTGGGCTGCGATCCACTCGACGAGCGCTGGGAGACCCGCGACGAGACACCGGCCGCCCTTGCCGCGGTCGACGTGCTGGTGCGCGCCGAGCTGGAGAGCCGAGACAAGGCGCGTCAGGAGCACGACTGGGCGCTCGCCGACGAGATCCGGGATCGGCTCAACGAAGCCGGCATCGACGTGACCGACACCGCCGACGGCCCGCAGTGGTCGCTGCGGGCGGGCCAAGACAGGTAGGCGGCAAATAGATGGCCGGCAACTCACGGCGCCGGGGCGCGGTACGCAAATCCGGGACCAAGAAGGGCCCGACCGTAGGTTCGGGGGGTCAGCGCCGTCGTGCGCTCGAAGGACGCGGTCCCACTCCACCGGCGCACATGCGGCCCAACCATCCCGCCGCCAAACGCGCCCAGCAGCAGGCCCAGCCGCGGCGTCCGGTCAAGCGGACCGACGAAGCGGAAACGGTGCTCGGCCGCAACCCGGTGCTCGAGTGCTTGCGCGCGGGCGTGCCGGCGACCGCGCTTTACGTCGCGCTGGGCGTCGAAGCCGACGAGCGGCTCACCGAATCCGTCTCCCGGGCCGCTGATTCGGGCATCGCGATCCTCGAGGTGCCGCGATCGGACCTGGACCGCATGACCGCCAACCACCTGCACCAGGGCATCGCCTTGCAGGTGCCGCCCTACGATTACACACATCCTGACGACCTGCTCGCGGCCGCTCTCAACGCGCCGCCGGCGCTGCTGGTCGCACTGGACAACATCTCCGACCCCCGCAACCTGGGCGCCATCGTCCGTTCGGTGGCGGCGTTCGGCGGCCACGGCGTGCTGATCCCCCAGCGGCGCTCCGCGTCGGTGACGGCGGTGGCCTGGCGCACCAGCGCCGGTGCGGCGGCCCGGCTCCCGGTGGCTCGGGCCACCAACCTCACCAGGACGCTCAAGGATTGGGCTCACAATGGCCTGCGCGTGGTCGGCCTGGACGCCGACGGTGCCACCGCGCTCGACGACCTGGACGGGACCGATCCGCTGGTGTTGGTCGTCGGCTCGGAAGGCAAGGGGTTGTCGCGGCTGGTGCGGCAGAACTGCGACGAGGTGGTGTCGATCCCGATGGCGGGGGACACCGAGTCGCTGAACGCCTCGGTTGCGGCCGGGGTAGTGCTCGCCGACATCGCGCGTCAGCGCAGACATTAATTTCCTTGGCCGAGCAGACACGAAAGTCCCCGACACGCCTATCGTTTCGGGCCGTTGACGTCTGCTCGCGGGTTTTGGGTGCGCTGCTGGCGGCCGTGGTGTTCCTGGCGCCGCCGGCCCACGCGCAACCGGCCGGCTTCGATCTGCAGGCCCATCGCGGCGGGCGCGGCGAGACCACCGAGGAATCGCTGCGGGGGTTCGCCAAAGCGATCGAACTCGGCGTCACCACGATCGAATTCGACGTGGAACTCACCGAGGACGGCCAGCCGGTGGTGTGGCACGACCCGACGATCGAGCCCGAGAAATGCTCCGACACCGCGCCCGCGTTCCCCGGTGATCCCGAATATCCCTACGTCGGCACGCTGGTGCACGACCTGACGCTGGCCCAGATACACACCCTGGACTGCGGCAAGCGCCTACCCGATTTCCCCGACGCAGAAGTTTTGGGGGGCAACAAGATAGCGGTCCTGCCGGAGGTCTTCGCGCTCGCGGATTCCTATCGGGCCGATATCCGCTACAACATCGAAACCAAGGTGGAGGCCGACAGGCCCGCGGAGTCCGCCGGCCCGCAACAGTTCGTCGACGTGATCCTGGCCGCGGTCAGGGCGACGGGCAAGGTCGACCGCGTGGAGATCCAGAGCTTCGACTGGCGGACGCTGCCCATGGTGCGCCGCGCCGAGCCGTCGATCCCGCTGGTGGCATTGTGGGATGGGCAGACGTGGGTGCCGGATTCGCCGTGGCTGGGCGGTGTCGACCCCGCCGTGGTCGGGGATCCTCTCGTCGGGGCGAGGCTGGTCGGCGCGGACATCGCGTCGCCTGACTACGCGCTGGTCGACAAAGCCTTCGTCGACCGCGCTCACGCATTCGGTCTCAAAGTCATCCCCTGGACCGTCAACGACGCCGACGCCATGCGCCGGCAGATCGGCTATGGCATCGACGGACTCATCACCGATTATCCGACAAGGGCGCGCAGCATCCTGGCCGGCCTCGGGATGCCCTTGCCGCTCGCCTACCGTCGCCGGAGCTGGTCAGTGCATCGCGTCGGCTAAATCGATATGACCTTCCAAGCCGAGACGTTTCGCCATGTCTCGGTAGCGATCCCTGAATTTTGTGTAGGCCAACTCGTCGCCATGCGACCGCGCCAGAAGCGCACGCAGCCGCAGCACAAAGATGTCGCGAATGTTGAAATTCTCCCCGGCCGGCCTCGGCGTCGGCGCCGACGCCAATCGCTCAATCGCGACCTGCGATTCGGCCACGTCGCAGTCGTTACCTCGGTCGAGCAGCCCTTCCACCAGTACGCACGTTGTCACCACGCCCCATCCCAGCAACTGTCCCGCACGAACCGCATGTTCGACGGCGTCGTGCATCAGGGGTATCGCGTCATCGAGATCTCCGCGCCGGGCCGTCTCGCGCGCCAGATACGCGTCGATGAGCGGTAAATCGCCCAAATGGTGTCTATCGCGCACGAATTCGTCACGTATCTCCGCCAGAACTTGTCGACCGCGGTCACGCTCCGACACCGTCAGGCGGTGTACCAGTGCGGTGCCCAGCGTCACCTGAGCGTGGGCCACCGCGAAATCGTCGCCGGATCGCTCCGCAGTGTGCAGTGCCCCCTCGATCTCGCGCATAACGGAATCGTCCGGCCGCAGCGCTCCCGACGGGATTGTTGTTCCGTAGGCGTAGGTGATCGTCCCGGCATAGGTCAAGGGGTCGCTATCGCGTGCCATGGCAACGCCATCCCTTAAATCTTCTCGCCAGCCAGCGTAGCCGAGGCACAATCGGCCAACCGCCCTGGTGGTAAGGGCGAGCGCCAACGGCGAGCCGGAAACGAAGTTGCCTGCGGCGGGGTTACCTTCGGCCAGGTCGATGACTCGCTGTGACCATCCCAGCATGTCACACCACTCGGCGCTCTCCATCTTGGCGTAAATCGGGGGGATGGACAGCCCCACTGTCAGGTTCGGATCACCGAGCGACTCGACAAGGATCCAAAATTCCGACGCCAACCGGGACGCCTCGCCTACCCTGCCCTGGTATGCGTGGTCGGCTACCAGCCCTGACAGAGCAATGGCAAGTGACGCCTTGTCGCCTACGGCGGTGCACAACTGCTGTAGCTCGTCGAACCGGTACCCGGAAACATCCATGTGCACGCGAAAACCGGTTCCGCACAACATGGTCCGCGGAGCAATGCGCAAAGCCGGTCGGCGCGGGTGGTCGGTTGGTAGGGAATCGGCGAGAACGCGTGCGCGCTCCCAGCTGAGTCGTGCGGCGTTGATGTCGCGGTTGGTGGCCCACGTGGCGGCACGCATGTGCCAGTCGTATGCATCCTGCAGTTCACCGGCGGCATCGAGGTGTTCGGCGATCAGTGCGGCGTTCTGTTCGGCTGCTTCGGGCTCGCGGGCCTCGATCGCAGTGGCCAGCCGACGGTGTAACTGGGCTCGGTCGGATTTCAGTTGTGACTCGTAGGCCACCGTGCGGATCAACGGATGCCGAAACGCATACTCGGGTCGCGGGGTGAACCGCACCTGGTCGATGAGCTCGGCAGTGATCAGCTCGTCGACCACAGGGTCGACGTGCAGGCTGGTCAGCAGGTCGCGGTTGAAGCGGAAGCCGATCACCGCGGCTGCGACGAGGGTTTGTTTGGCTGCTGGCGGCAGCCGGTCGATGCGGGCGGCGATGGTGGCCTGCAGGGTGGGGGGCACGTCGACCTCTACCGCATCGGTATGGCAAGCGTACCTGCCGCTCTCACCGACGAGCACGCCCCGTTCGGCAAGATCACGGGTGATCTCCTCGGCGAAGAACGGGTTCCCGGCCGCGCGCCCCGCGATCAGCTTGGCGAGCCGCTCAACCGACGAGTCGCGGCCGAGTATTTCGGCAACGAGCGCTGAGGTTTCGGCGTCGGTGAGCGGCGCCAGAGCAATGGTCTGCGCCCCAGCGACATGAGCAAGGGCCCCTTGGTATTCGGGGCGATAGGTGATCAGCACCAACGACGGGGTTTGCGGGATCACCGCCAGGAAGTCGGCAAGCATGGATTCGCTGACCTCGTCGATCCAGTGCGCATCCTCGATGACGAATATCGCCGGCTCGCTGCGGGCCAGCTGATTGGAGTTGATCAGTGTGGTCAACCTCCTTCGCCGCGCGTCCGGATCGATCTTGGGCAATTCCACATCGTGCTCGGCGACACCGAGCAGGTCATCGAGCAGCAACAGGTCCTGCGGGTCGGCGTCGGGAAATTGTGCTCGCAGGTGTGTCCTGGCGGCGAGGCCGTCCAGTCCGCTGAGCCCCCCGACCGTGCGCAGCAGACGCGCCACCGCATGGAACGCGACGTCGGCGGCGTGTGACTCGCAGAATGTGGAAAACACCTCGGCGCCTCGGCTATTCGCAAGGCGCACCGCTTCGGCTGTAATTCGGGTCTTGCCGATGCCGGGCGGGCCGACCACGGTAATCACGGACCCGCGGCCGGCCGTCGCGCGATCGAGCATCGCTGCCAGCGCGGTCAGTTCCCATTCGCGTCCCACCAACGTCGAACACGAGACACCGGTCCGCTGGGTGGCCACGCTCAGCAGCCGCCGCGCCGGGACCGGGTCCGCGGCGCCTTTGATGCGCACCAGCTGGGGTTCACCCAGTACCGCGGCGCCCTCGACCAGTCGCGCGGTGGAGTCGCTGAGCATCACGCCGCCGGGCGGTGCGACGGATTCCATCCGCTGCGCCAACCCGACCTGCTCGCCGATCGCGGTGTAGCCCAAAGCGCCCCAGCCGATCTCACCGGCAATCACCTGGCCGGAGTTCAGGCCGACCCGCAGTTGCAGGTCCACACCGTCTCGGCGCTGGACCTTGACCGCCAGTCCCGCCGCTTCCTCCTGAATGCCCAGCGCCGCCAGACAGGCCCGCAGCGCGTGATCCTCCAGCGCCACCGGCGCACCGAACACTGCCATGACGCCGTCGCCGGTGAACTTGTCGACCGTGCCGCCGTATCGCACCACCACCATGGTGGCCAGGGCGACCATGCCGGCCATGATCTCGCGCAAGCGTTCGGCCCCCACCGCAGCCGCGATGTCCATCGAATGCACCACATCGGCGAACAACACCGTCACCTGCTTGTACTCTGCTGGTTCGGTAGCAACGGCGGCGCCGCACGTTAAGCAGAACTTCGCGTTCGGCGGCAGTTCCGTTCCGCACGACGGGCACTCCAACCCTGGCGTCGTCATGTCATCGCCTCGGCCCAGGCGATATGCCCCTCGAAGTCAAGCGTTTTCGCCATGGCGCGGTAACGATCCAGTAATTCCGCGTACGCCGTGTTATCGCCATGCGCTCGGGCCAGTAGCGTGCGCATCCGCAGCAGCCAGATGTCAAGGAGCACCGAATCGCCATCGGCTGGCGCCACCGCCAATCGCTCGATCGCGGCCTCGCCCTCGGCCACATCAGCATCCGCCCCGCGATCGAGCAGTGTCTCCACCAGAACACCCGTCGCAGCAATGCCGTAAGACAGCAGTTGACCGGCGCGGTCCAGATCATCGACGGCAGCCCGCATCAGCGGTATCGCCTCATCGTGATCACCGCGATCGGCCCGATCACGCGCCAAGTACACCTTCACCATCCGCAAATCGCCCAGGTTGTGTCCCCGCCGCAGGAACGCGTCGCCGACCTCCGCCAGGAGCCTGACTCCGCGGTCACGGTCAGTAGCCGCTGGGCGGTGTATCAGCGCTTGGCCCAGCGTCATCCGCGTGAAGCCCACCGCGAGGTCATCGCCGGAACGTTCGGCAATCCGCAGAGCCTCCTCGATCTCGTTCATCGCTTGATCGTTCGGTCCCAGAACGCCAACCGGTATTCCCACGTAGACATAGGTGACGGCCGCGGCGTAGGTCAGGGGATCGGAGTTGCGCGCCATGGGGATGCCGTTTCGCATATCATCTCGCCATCCGGGACGACCCAGACAATATCGGGCCAACGCCCGCGTCGTAAGCGCGAGCGCCAACGGAGACCCGAAAATGAAGTTGCCTTTCGCCGGGTCACCATCGGCGAGGTCGATCGCTGCCTGTGACCACCGCAGAACATCAGACCATTCTCCGCTTTCAGCCTTGGCGTAAATCAGCGGAAGAGACAGTCCCACTGTCAGGGTCGGATCGCCCAGCGACTCTGCGACGGCCATAGCTTCCGATGCGAGCTGTGATGCCTCGCCCAGCTGGCCCTGATACGCGTGATCCATCACCAGCCCCGCCATGGCTATGGCCAGCGACGCCTTGTCCCCGGAAGCGGTGCACAACTGCCGTAGTTCATCGAAGCGCTCACCGGCAACATTCATGTGAACACGAAACGCTATCCCGCACAACATGGTGCGCGGAGCAATGCGCAAAGCTGGCCGGCTCGGGTGGTCGGTGGGTAGGGAATCGGCGAGAATGCGGGCGCGCTCCCAGCTGAGCCGGGCCGCGGTGATGTCGCGGTTGGTGGCCCACGTGGCGGCCCGCATGTGCCAGCCGTAGGCGGCATGCAGATCACCGGCGGCCTCCAGGTGTTCGGCGATCAGGGCTGCATTCTCCTCGACCGCGGCCGGGTCACAGGATTCGATGGCGCCCGCGACGCGCCGGTGTAGCTCGGCGCGATCGGATTTGAGCTGTGCTTCGTAGGCGACGGTGCGTATCAGCGGATGGTGAAACGCATACTCCGGTTCACCGGTGAAGCGGATCTGATCGATGAACTCGCCACCCAGCAGATCCTGCAGGGCAGGATCAATACCCAGTCTTTCCAGTAGGGCTCGGCTGAACCGCGTGCCGATGACCGCCGCCGCGCTCAAGGTGCGCTTGGCCGCCGGGGCAAGCCGGTCGATGCGCGCGGCGATGGTGGCCTGCAAGGTGGCCGGCACGCTGACCTCGCCCACCTCCGCCGTCGACACGTAGGCGCCGCGGTTGCCACCCAGCACACCGCGCTCGGCCAGATCGCGCACCATCTCCTCGGCGAAGAACGGATTCCCGGCGGCCCTACTGGTGATCAGGGTGGCCAACACGCTGGCTGAGGGGTCCGGCCCCAGCAGCTGCGCGATCAGTGCTGTGGTCTCCGGATCACTCAGCGGTGCCAGAGCGATGGTCTGCGCGCCGGGCGCCCGGCTCAACGCACCCCGATATTCGGGGCGATAGGTGATCAGCGCCAACGAGGCCGCCTGCGGGACCACCGTGAGGAACTCGGCCAGCATCGACTCGCTGACCTCGTCGATCCAGTGTGCGTCCTCCACGATGTAGACCGCCGGGGCGTCTCGTGCCAGCTGGGTTGCGTTGACCAGCGCGGTCAACCGCCGCCGCCGGGCATCGGGATCAATTTTCGGTAGCCCCACCTCGGGATTGGCGATGCCCACCAGATCATCGAAGAGCGCCAAGTCCTCGGCCTCGGCGTCGGGAGCCCGGGCCCGCACCTGGGCGCGGGCCGCCGCACCGTCCAGATCACCCACGCCGCTGGCCGCACGCAGCAGCCGAGCCACCACGTGAAAGGGGACGTCGCTGGTGTGCGATTCGCAGAACGCGCTGAACACTTCGACACCGCCGGCGGCTGCCATCGCGGCGACCTCGCGCACCAGCCGGCTCTTGCCGATACCCGCTGGCCCCACCACGGTGACCACCGCGCCGTGGCCACCGACGGCGCGCTCCAGCAGGCCCTCGACGGCGGCCATCTCCCAGCGCCGACCCACCAGGTTCGACTCGACACGGCCCACCGCGCGACAATGCTCCGACACGCCCAACAATCGCCGCGCCCGCATCGGTCGGTCGGCTCCTTTGATGTGGACACGCCCAGCATCGCCGAGCACTGCCGCGCCCTCGACCAGCCGCGCGGTGGACTCGCTGAGCATCACCCCGCCCGCCGGGGCCACCGACTCCATCCGCTGCGCCATGCCGACTTGTTCACCGATCGCGGTGTAACCCAAAGCACCCGAGCCGATCTCACCGGCAATGACCTGCCCCGAGTTCAGGCCCACCCGCAGTCGCAGTTCCACATCGTCGCGGCGCTCAACATCGGCCGCAAACGCCTTGATCTCTTTCTGAATACCCAATGCAGCCAAACATGCGCGAAAAGCGTGGTCTTCTAATGCGACTGGCGCGCCAAAGACCGCCATGATCCCGTCGCCGGTGAACTTGTCCACCGT
>NZ_JBYCLC010000257.1:0-8395 GCF_057473685.1 Mycobacterium sp. TH-M116
GTGGCATGAGTCTGGTGGTATGAGTCTGGTGGTATGAGTGAAGCCGCCGCAGCGGTCGTGTCGAAACCCCGCCCCCGCCAACGTGGCCACGCGGCGCCCCCAGAGAAGCCACAGCGCACAGCCGCCGGCCAGGGCCAACGCGGTCCCGCTGCCTGCTCGTGCCTGCGCGCCGAGAACGACGTACGTGTCGACAATAGGAAGCACCTCACTCCGGCCCGCGCACGGGGCACGGGGCACGGGGCACGGGGCACGGGGCACGGGGCACGGGGCACGGACAAAACCCGCCGAAGTACTTGCCGCAATGGCAAATACGTCTAATTACACCTGAACTCGCAGACCCGGCGGTCTGACGCCATTGCGCACCAGCGGTAGTCATCTGTCCGCGGTTTTCGTTCGTTTGAGCAACGCCCCGATTGGCAACCCTCGTGCTATGTCGTCACCAGCCCTGAGAGCCTACGACGGGGCTGCCGCCGTGACCCCCGCCCGCGGTGCTGTTCGCAGCTCTGTGCGCGCCGGTCACGGTCGTGGTGGTGCACGACGACAGCGACGACGACACAGCGACGACGACAGCACGCGGTTGGCCGGCCGGTGCGGGCCCCACGTGCACTTCCTCAGCGTCGACGCCGTCAGCGTCGGCGCTGCGCGAGCCGTGGGCTTCGGCTATCCAAGACGGCTGTTCGCGCCGGCGCCGCGGAGGCGGGATGGCACCACCGACGCCGCCAGCCGGGTCCATCCCGGCTGGCGGGTCGCTCCGGTGCCGACCCAGGCCCCAAACCCGCACGGGTTCGCACGCCGCCTCTGGAAACTGGCCACGTCAGCGACGGGTTGTCGCGCGTGACAGCAGGATTGGTCAAGCACTGGCTGGAGACCGGTCGACTCGAGCTGCCGCTGCCCTCCTCGGGTCGCATTGCCGAGCGCTGGCAGAGCCTGGCGATGATGGCCCAGGAAGACATCGTGGCCGCCCGTATCGCCGAGGCCCACGTCGACGCCGTCGCCATCCTCGACGAACTCGGCGGTAAACCGGCCGAGCCCGGCCAGTTGTGGGGCGTGTGGGCCGCCGAGGCCTCCGACGCGACGCTGACGGCCACCGAAGCCGGCGGCACGTTCACCTTGACCGGCACCAAAATGTGGTGCTCGGGTGCCGGATTTTGCACCCACGCGCTGGTGACGGCCCGGCTTGCTGACGGCACGCACGGGCTGTTCGCGGTGTCGGCGCTCGACGCCACCGTCAAGGCGCTGCCGACCACCTGGTGGAACGCCGGGATGGCCGGCAGCGACACCCGGCCCGTGCAGTTCGCCAACACCCAGGCGGTCGCGGTCGGCGAACCCGGCGACTACCTCAGGCGGCCCGGATTGTGGCACGGGGCGATCGGGGTGGCCGCGTGCTGGCTCGGCGGCGCGCGCCGCGTCGCCGAGCCGCTGTACCGCTGCGCCGAACGCCAATGCGCGGATGCCTACTCGCTGGCCCACCTGGGCGCGGTGGACGCCGCGCTCGCCGCCGGCGAGGCGATGCTGACCACCGCCGCCGCCCGCATCGACGCCGACCCGTTCGACCGGACCGACACCGCCCAGCTACTCGCCCGACGCGTCCGCAGCATCGTCGAGCACGCGGCCGACGAGGCCATCACCCGCACCGGCCGGGCCCTGGGGCTCGGGCCGCTGTGCCAAGACGGCCGGCACGCCCAGCGGGTGGCCGACCTCACCATCTACGTCCGCCAGAGCGACGCGGAGCGCGACCTGGCTGAGCTCGGACAGCTTGCAGGACAATGTCGTTGAACACACTGAGCCGTTGAACACACTGAGCCGTTGAACACACGGAGCCGTTGAACACACTCAAGACCCTGCCGACCGCCATCGGCGTGCGCTCCGCGGCCAACGGCGCGGGCAACGGACACCCGGAGCCGGTCAGCATCGGCCGCCGGGCGTCAAGCGCCGTGATCGGCGCGCCACCCGAGTGCGATGAGTCGGTCGTGCACGCGGCCGATGTCGTTGAGGGACGGCATGTCGTTGGTGATCCGGCTGATCTCCACGCCCACGTCCGCGGCGCCGAACGGCACTCCCCCGGCACTGATGTATTCGGTGATCGCGGCGATCTCGTCGTCGGATACGCGTCGGCGCAGTAACGCGAACAGCGGCGCGTATCCGGTGGCCGGCAAACCCGAGGGATAACCCGCGCGCAAGAAACCGACCACTCTGGACACCACGTTGGCCATCGTCAGCCCACCTCGTTCGTTTCGAGGCATGCTACCGGCAAACAACCTGTGCACGGGTACTGCACCGGACGAGTCGCACACATGCACCGAGGATGGCAGCCGGCATGACGTCCCTCGCGCGACCCACTGTGCTGCTTCTCACGCGTCTCGGCGCTTTCGGTATCGCCGCGGGCGGCCGAGGTGATCAACCCGGCAGCCAGGTGGCGATGCTGGCGGGCGGCGGCGCGCACCTCTCCGGCGCACCTCCCCGGCGCACCTCCCCGGCGCACCTCTCCGGCGCACCTCTCCGGCATCAGGTGTACCACCGCTCCCGGGCTGGCCGCGACCCAAGTCCAGCAACTTCGTGGGGGCACCGCGGAAGGCTCCCGGCGGCAGGCCCGGTCCGCCATCGGATACATTCTCGGCAGGACCCACATCGAGGAGGGCACCGCAATGAGCGCTCCCCCCGATTCCTATGGCCCCGATTCCGATGGCCCCAATTCCGATGGCCCCGGGTACTACGGCCCCGGGTACTACGGCCCCGGTTCCTATGGCCCCGGGTTCTATGGCCCCAATTCCTATGGCCCCGGGTTCTATGGCCAGGATCCTTACGGGCAAAGCCCCTTCAGCTACGATCCGCTCGGGCGGGCCCCCTACGCCGCCCCGCCGACGGGCCCGCCGGTTCTCCCGCCCCCGCCGGTAGATCCCCGCCCGGCGCCCGCCAACGCGCCCGTCAACGCGTTCGCCACGCTGTCGCTGGTGTTCGCGTTCCTGTGCGCCCCCGCCGGAGCACTGCTGGGACACGTGGCGCTCGCCCAGATCCGGCGCACCGGTGAGCGCGGCCACGGCCGCGCGGTGGCCGGGGTGGCGCTGTCCTACGCCTCCGTCATACTGGCGGTGTTCGCGCTGGTCGCGTGGGCGATGCTGGCCGAGTACACGTCGAGCCGCACCGCGGCGTCCGGCGCACCTGCCAGCACGGCCGAGCCCGCGCCCACGGTGGCGCCGCGTGCCGTGGGCGCGCTGCTGCCCAACCTGGGCGACCTGCGGAACATCACCGGCGACCAGAACCTCGCGGCCGGCCAGACATGGGATCATCCGGCCCGCTCCGACCGGGAGGGAACCATCGACCGCCCGCAGTGCTGGGGAAGCATCGCGCCGGGGACCCCGGACGCCTACACCGCGGGCGCTATCTTCGGGTACCGCGCGGCGGAATTCTCCGACACCCGCAGCTTCCTCAAGTCGACACAGGTGATCCAGGCGGTCGCGGCGTTGCGCGATCCGCCCGCGGCCCGGTCACAGTTGGACACACTGCTGTCCGGGTGGCGCGACTGCGGCGGCTCCACCGTCGCGGTGACCGTCCCCGGCAGGGAGGCGATCCCGTTTTCTCTGGGCGAACCCTCCGACGCCGGTGACGGCATCACTACATTGGACCTCGCGCCGCGCGGGCTGCAGGTGCGCTCCGTGCGCGCGATCGCGGCCCGGTCCAACGTGGTCGTCGACCTGTACGTGTCCTGCAGCGGCACGACCGACGGCCGCGTCCCCCGCCAGTCGGCCGTGAGCATCGCCAACTACATCCTCGACAAGATTCCTCAGTAGGGTGGGCCGGCAGAGTGGGCCAGTAGGGTGGGGTTCATGCAATATCTCGACGTCGACGGGGTCGGCCGGGTAAGCCGGATCGGCCTGGGCACGTGGCAGTTCGGTTCGCGCGAGTGGGGTTACGGCGCCGGTTACGCCTCCGGCGCCGCCGGTGACATCGTGCGGCGGGCCCGCGCCCTGGGGGTCACGCTGTTCGACACGGCCGAGGTGTATGGGCTGGGCCGAAGCGAGCGCATCCTCGGCGAGGCCCTCGGCGCCGAGCGCGCCGAGGTCGCGGTGGCCAGCAAAATCATGCCCGTCGCCCCCTTCCCCGCCGTGGTCAGGCAGCGCGCCGCCGCCAGCGCGCGCCGGCTGGGTCTGGACCGCATCCCGCTGTACCAGATCCATCAGCCGAACCCGGTGTTCCCGGATTCGGTGATCATGCCCGGCATGCGTGGGCTGCTGGATCGCGGCAAGATCGGCGCGGCCGGGGTCTCCAACTATTCGCTGGCGCGGTGGCGCAAGGCCGATGCGGCGCTCGGCCGTCCCGTGATCAGCAACCAGGTCCATTTCTCGCTCGCCCACGCCGGTGCGCTCGAGGACCTGGTGCCGTTCGCCGAACGCGAGAACCGGGTCGTGATCGCCTACAGCCCGCTGGCCCAGGGGCTGCTGGGCGGCAAGTACGGCCTCGACAACCGGCCCGGGGGCGTTCGTGCACTCAACCCGTTGTTCGGCACCGAGAACCTGCGCCGCATCGAGCCGCTGCTGCAGACGCTGCGCGACGTAGCCGCGCAGGTGGGCGCCAAGCCGGCCCAGGTGGCGCTGGCCTGGCTGATCAGCCTGCCCGGCGTCGTCGCCATCCCCGGGGCCTCCAGCGTGGAGCAACTTGAGTTCAACGTCGCCGCCTCCGACATCGAGCTACCCGCCCCGGCCCGCGAAGCGCTCACCGCCGCCGCCCGGGCGTTCCGGCCGGTCTCGGCCGGACGCTTCCTCATCGACAAGGTCGGCGAGAGGCTCCGCCGCTAGTTTGCGCCGGGCCGCTGTCACCCCTGGGCGGACTCCGCGAACGCCGCGGGCCCGGCGGATGCGCCCCGAGCAACCACGAGCGGCATCGACGTCGACGCGTCCGTGCCCAGGATCGTGTGCACGACCGCGACGAGGTCCTCGACAGGCATCAGCTTGCCGGGCATGCAGCCGCGCGAAGCCCACAGCGGGACGGCCTTCATGGCCAGGTCCATATCCCAGCCGATATTCATGCCCGTCGCCGCGTCGCCCTCGCCGCCGGGGCACTCCCCCACGATGAGCGTGGTGAAGCCGATGTCGGGGTGCTCGGTGCGCCACGCTTCCACGAGCCGCTCCAGAGCCGCCTTGCTGACGCCGTAGGCCCCCAGCCCCGGCCACGGCGGTCCGAAGGTTCCGGCGTCGGAGGACAGGTAGACCGCCTTGCCCGCCCCCTTGCCGGCATCAGGCGTCAGGTGCGGCACCGCCGCGGCCGTGACCAGTGCCGCACCGATCACGTTGGTGTCGAAGACGCGCCGCCACGTCTCGGCGTCGGTGTCGACCATGCGCACCAGCGGCCCGACGGCCGGGGTGTAGACGAGGTTGTCGATGCCGCCCAGGGCGTCGGCGGCCTCCTGGATGGCCGAGCGGCAGGCGGCCTCGTCGGTGACGTCGCATTCGACGGCGATCGCGCCGGCCCCCGCCTCCCGGGCGGCGGCCTCGATGCGCTCACGGCGCCGGGCGAGCAGCGCCACCTGATGGCCGCGCTGCGCCAGGCCGACACCAATGCAGCGCCCGAGGCCACTCGAGGCGCCCACCACCACTGTCCGTGACATATTCACTCTTTTCTGTAACGACTCACCCACTGGCGAGAAACCTACCGGATCGCGGCGGCACGCCCGCTCAGATGTCGACGACCGTATTTCGGCCGGCCAGTTCGGCCTCGCACATCGCTGCATCGGTCCGGGCCGCATCGGTCCGGGCCGTGGTCGGTCCGGACCGTGGTCGACGAAGCCGCCTCGCCGTGCGGGCGATGGTCGCACCGATGCGATGCTCCGGATCGCCCAGATCGTGCACCCGGATTGATGGTGAACGAACGCCGTCGAAGCGGCGAGATCGGCGACGAGCTGAAGAAATCTCGGGGGTGATGGATCGCGAAGGGCCGGACGGCGCCGGTCAGGGGCCGTCCGGGGCCCGCAACACGACGGCGGTGTAGGCCTCCACGGTCAGCTTGCCACCCCCGGGCACTTCGTCGGCCGGTGTCCTCTCCTCCGGCCCGGTGAACACCACCAACCGCCAGGTCGCCGCGAATTCCTTGGGCGGAAGGGTGAATTCGATCGGCTCGTGGTGGGCGTTGAAACACAGCAGGAACGAGTCGTCGACCACCCGCTGGCCGCGCGGATCACGGCCGGGGATCCCGTGGCCGTTGAGGAATACCGTGACCGACTTGGCGAACCCGGCGCCCCAGTCCTCCTCGGTCATCTCGGCACCCTCCGGGGTGAACCAGGCGATGTCGGGCAGCCCGTCCTGGCCCCGTCGGCCCAGCGGCTTGCCGGAGAAGAACCGCCGCCTTCGGAACACCGGGTGCCCGGCCCGCAGCGCCGACACCACCCTGGTGAACTCCAGCAGGCCGGTGTCGGCGCTGTCCCAGTCGATCCAGGTGAGCTCGTTGTCCTGGCAGTAGCCGTTGTTGTTGCCGTGCTGGGTGCGCCCGAGTTCGTCGCCGTGGCAGATCATCGGCACCCCCTGCGACAACAGCAGGGTGGTCAGAAAGTTGCGCTGCTGGCGCGCGCGCAGCTCGTTGACGTCCGCGTCGTCGGTCGGCCCCTCGACGCCGCAGTTCCACGAGCGGTTGTGGCTCTCGCCGTCGTTGTTGTCCTCGCCGTTGGCCTCGTTGTGCTTTTCGTTGTAGGACAACAGATCCCGCAGCGTGAACCCGTCGTGGGCGGTGACGAAGTTGATGGAGGCCACCGGCCGGCGCGCGGTGTGCTCGTACAGGTCGGCCGAGCCCGAGAGCCGGTAGGCGAACTCGTCGAGGGTGGCGGGTTCGCCGCGCCAGAAGTCGCGCACGGTGTCGCGGTACTTGCCGTTCCATTCCGTCCACTGCGGTGGGAAGTTGCCCACCTGATAGCCGCCCGGCCCGACGTCCCAGGGCTCGGCGATGAGCTTGACCTGGCTGACTGTCGGATCCTGTTGCACGAGTTCGAAAAACGTCGCCAGCCGGTCCACGTCGTAGAACTCGCGGGCCAGGGCGGAGGCCAGGTCGAACCGGAAACCGTCGACGTGCATCTCGAGGACCCAGTAGCGCAGCGAGTCCATGATCAGCTGCAGTGCGTGCGGATGCCCGACGTTGAGGCTGTTGCCCGTGCCGGTGTAGTCCATGTAGTACTTCTTGTCGTCGTCGACCAGGCGGTAGTACGCGGCGTTGTCGATCCCGCGCATCGACAGCGTCGGGCCCATGTGGTTGCCCTCGGCAGTGTGGTTGTAGACCACATCGAGAATCACTTCGATGTCCGCCTCGTGCAGGGCTCGCACCATCGCCTTGAACTCCTGCACCTGGCCGCCGGGGGACCTGGAGCTGGAGTATTTGAAGTCGGGCGCGAAGAACCCGATCGTGTTGTAGCCCCAGTAATTCGACAGGCCCTTCTCGACCAGGGTCGAGTCGTTGGCGAAGTGGTGCACCGGCATCAACTCGATCGCGGTGACGCCGATGCTCTTGAGGTGCTCGATGATCGCCGGGTGCGCCACCGCGGCGTACGTGCCGCGCATCTGCTCGGGAATGTCGGGGTGAGTCTGGGTCAGGCCCTTGACGTGCGCCTCGTAGATGACGCTGTCGGCGTACTGGTGGTCCGGCGGCCGGTCGTTGCCCCAGTCGAAGTAGGGGCTGATGACCACAGACTTGGGCATGCTGGGCGCGGAGTCCTCGTCGTTGCGGCTGTCGGGGTCACCGAAGTGGTAGCCGAACAGGGACTGGTTCCACTCGAAGCTGCCGTCGATCGCCTTCGAATACGGGTCCACCAGAAGCTTGTTCGGGTTGCACCGCAGCCCGCTCTCCGGCTCGTAAGGGCCGTAGACGCGGTAGCCGAAGCGCTGCCCCGGTTCGACGCCGGGGATGTAGGCGTGCCAGACGAACCCGTCGACCTCGGGCAGCGTGATCCGGCTCTCGTTGTCGTCGGCGTCGAACAGGCACAGCTCCACGCGTTCGGCCACCTCGGAGAAGACCGCGAAGTTGGTCCCCGCGCCATCGTAGGTGGCACCCAGCGGGTAGGCCCTGCCCGGCCACACTTCACCCGTGGGCGTGGGAAAGCGCGATTCGGCGGCTGTCATGGCGCAGCTCATACCCCGGAGGCGCGGCAACCAAACCGGCCGCCCCTGCTCCCGCGCACCCGCAACGTCCCGCTGCGTAGGGAAATACTTTGGCCGACAACGCTTTCGCAGGCCAGTCGAGAGCCGGTCGGTCACGGCCTCAGCGGGACGTTCACGGCACCGTCCTGTTTCTTCTGGAAGATCCCGTAGTCGCGGGGCGGGCTTGCGGATCAGTGCTGCGGCGGTTCGGCATCCCGCGCGGGCTCGCGGGCCTTCGCCCCGTCACGCAAGCTGCGGTTGGTGGACCGCAGATCGGTGTTGTC
>NZ_JBYCLC010000258.1:0-1882 GCF_057473685.1 Mycobacterium sp. TH-M116
GCGCGGAGGAGGCGCGGAGGAGGCGCGGAGGAGGCGCGGAGGAGGCGCGGAGGAGGCGCGGAGGAGGCGCGGAGGTGGGCAAGGGCGCACCTCGGCCTCCCCTGCGGCGCGACGGCGCCGGCTCGGAGCCTGCCGCCGACAGGTCCCGTGACAGGTCCCATCGTGGATCGAAAAATTTTTTGCGGCAACAGGTATGGATGCACCGTCGCGCAAGCCCACGGGAGGGTTGGCAGGAGAACCGCATGGTGGGCGAAGCCGGCCGGTGCCGCGGGCGCGTGGGCGGGGCGCGTGTGCGGCGTCACGGGAACCGGGGCAATCATGCGCCCATTCGAGTTTTGTCGAGGGGTCGGCGGGAGCGCTGATTTCACGCGAGTGGTGGTGTGCCTGGGCATCGCCCGTCCGATGCGACACCCGGGTCGTCCGTTAGCTGGACGTCTCGATGAAGTCTGCTGGAAATATCCTGTGCATCAACCCCGTCGAGTTGTCCCCCGGCCGGTTCTTGGGTTGACTGACGCTCGAAGTAGCAAACTTGCGGTGTCGAGGCTAGGGGGTCGCCCCGGCTTGGTCGCGCAAGACGGCGGTGGGGCTCGCCATAACCGCTCGTCGGACACCGACGGCCAACAGTCCCTGCGTAACCGATCAGTATTTGGCTGACAAGTGAGTCAGCCATGTGTGACGCAGGAGGACTATGAGCGCCGATTCAACTTTCGCCCACCCTGGTTTTAGCTGATCGCCACCTGGACCCGCGGTCCACGTGGTCGATTGCCTTGTGTAGTCGCTGGCGGCGAAAAGTCAACCGCATGAAGCGATTCCTGTCGGCTCACACCGAATCGACAACCGGCCCAACATCCCCCGAACCAACTCCTGACGCGCGAGGAGTGGATTCATGGTTGCCGACACCAACCCTGAAAGGTCAAGAACACATGGCGCGTTCGCGCATCACCGAGTGGAATGCCGAGGATACGGTCGATGCCGAGGCCGGGTAAAGAGCGCAGCATCGTCGCGAGCACGTTGCCGCTGTCTTTGGAATTGAAAGACCCTCTGAGGGGCTTGTCGGGACAGGAGCGGGGGAGTGCGCGGAGTTCGCTGAATTTCTGCCTTTTGGTCGATGTTCTTGCAGATTGCCATCCGCGATCGGACCAGACCGTGGAATGGGACTTCGCAGCAGGTGACGGCATCTACAGAAATTCGGCCCCCGAAATTCGGTCCCATTGGGGAGGCGAACGTCTTTGACCCATGACAAGCCGGGAGTGAAATGTTACGGAGCATTTGCAACCAGCGGGTAAAAAATTGAAATCAGCCGATCGAAATACGCACAGAAAGGCGGAATATGACGTCGTCGCGACACCACATCACATGTCTGCGCGCCGAAGTTCCCGATCGCAGTGTCGATACAGCCGGAAAGGGGCTTTGCAGTGAGCACTGACATCACGTGGCACGACCACAACGTCACTCGAATCGAGCGGGAAAGGCTCAACGGGCACAGGGGCTGCGTCATCTGGCTGACCGGGCTGAGTGCCAGCGGCAAGAGTACGGTTGCCAACCTCGTCGACCTGAAGCTCCACGAACGGGGCATGCGCAGCTATCTGCTCGACGGCGACAACGTCCGTTACGGGCTCAACGCGGGTCCGGACATCCTCGAGGAAAACCACGGCAAACAATTCGCCGAGCGTTTCGGCCTAGGCTTCTCGGCCGAGGACCGTGAGGAGAACATCCGACGGATCGGGTCGGTGGCGAAGCTATTCTGCGAGGCAGGGATCATCGCGTTGACGGCCTTCATCAGCCCGTACCGCCGCGACCGGGACAGGGTTCGTGCGACGCTGGACGAGGACGACTTCGTCGAGATCTTCGTCGACACGCCCATCGAGATCTGTGAGCAGCG
>NZ_JBYCLC010000259.1:0-4132 GCF_057473685.1 Mycobacterium sp. TH-M116
GCAAGAAGCCGTAACCTCGCCGGTATGTCTGCCACTGACGAACTCCGCGACGACTACACCGGCCACGTCGACCCCGGTACCGCCGCCCGCCGCACCCTGCCGGGCGCCACCATCATCAAGGCATCGGTGGGCCCCATGGACAACAACGCCTACCTGGTGACGTGTTCGGCGACCGGGGAGACGCTGCTGATCGACGCCGCCAACGACGCCGACACGCTGCTGGAACTCATTCACCGCTACGCGCCCACGATCACGCTGATCGTGACCAGCCATCAGCACCTCGACCACTGGCAGGCGCTGGAAGCGGTGGCCGAGGCGACCGGTGCACCGACCGCCGCCCACGAGATCGACGCGGCAGCGCTGCCGGTCAAACCCGACCGGTTGCTGGCCGGCGGCGACACCATCGAGATCGGCCAGCTGACGTTCGACGTCATCCACCTGCGCGGGCACACGCCCGGTTCGGTCGCACTGGCCCTCGACGGGCCGGCGACCGGCGGGGTCACCCAGCTGTTCACCGGCGACTGCCTCTTCCCGGGCGGGGTGGGCAAGACGTGGCAGGAGCACGATTTCGCCCAGCTGCTCGAAGACGTGACCACCCGGGTGTTCGAGGTGTACGACGACGCCACCGTGATCTACCCCGGTCACGGCGACGACACGGTGCTGGGTGCCGAACGGCCGCACCTGCACGAATGGCGCGAACGCGGCTTCTAGAGCCGGCGAACCGGTTACGCCGTGGTGTGCACGATCAGCACGTCGACGTTGGCCCGGCGCGAGACGTTGGCCGGCACCGAGCCCAGCAGCCGTCCCGCGATGGTGCTCAGGCCGACGTTGCCGACGACGAGCAGGTCGGCCTTCTCTTCCTCGGCCAGGTGCACCAGGGCGTCCACCGGGGCGCCGACGATCGCTCGCTCGTCGACGTTCTTGGCGCCGGCCGTGTGCGCCCGCTCCTTGGCGTCGCGCAGGATCGCATAGATCGGCGCGGTGCCGGAGACCTTGTAGCTTTCGGCGCCCAAGGCGTCGGCGGCCCGGGCGTCCTCCGGCTGGGGCAGATACGCCGACGCGATGATCAATGTGGCGTCGGCCCCCGCGAGTTGCGCCGCCCGGTCCACCGCGCGCATCGACGAATCCGAGCCGTCAGTTCCTACCACCACGACCTGATAGGCGCCCATTCACCCTCCCAATTCCGGTTGGTCAGCCAGATGACAGTAGCGCGTTTGCCCATGCCACAGGGAGAAGATTCGCGCCTGCGCGTGGCGCGGCGTGGCGCGGCGTGGCCGGCGTTTGCGAGTCCGCGCCGCCGGTACCGCGGCGGCCGGCCCGGTATGCACCCGATGACCTGGCATCGAGCCGGGCCCTACAGTGAGAAGCGTCATGTCCATGCACACCCTTGAGCAGCGCATTCCGGAGACGCCCGGCGCCCAGGAGGCGCCGGCGCCCGGCCGGGCACGGGGCAGGTTGCTCGACCCGTGGACGGTCGCCGCGCTGGCCACCGCCATCAGCGCCGCCTGGGCGTCCCGGCCTTCGCTGTGGTTCGACGAGGGAGCGACGATCTCGGCGGCGGCGAACCGGACGCTGCCCGAGTTGTGGCGATTGCTGGGCCACATCGATGCCGTGCACGGCCTGTATTACCTGGTGATGCACGGCTGGTTCGCGATCTTTCCGCCCACCGAATTCTTCTCGCGGCTGCCCAGCGCGCTGGCTGTGGGCGCCGCCGCCGCCGGCGTCACGGTGTTCACCAGGCAGTTCACGCCTCGGGCGACCGCGGTGTGTGCCGGTGTCGTGTTCGCCATCCTGCCGCGCATCACCTGGGCGGGGATGGAAGCACGGTCCTACGCGTTCGCGGTCGCGGCGGCCATCTGGCTGACGGTGTTGCTCGTCGCCGCCGTCAGGAGCAACAGGCCGCGTCTGTGGGTGGGGTACGCGCTGGGGTTGGCGGTGTCGATCCTGCTGAGCCTCAACCTGGTCCTGCTGGTGACCGTGTATGCCGCGGCGCTGCCGTTGTTGGCCCCCAGAGGGTCCCGCACGTCGCCGGTGATTCGGTGGGCGGTCGCCACGACCGTCGCGGTGGGGGCGATGACGCCCTTCCTGACGTTCGCCCACGGCCAGGTCTTCCAGGTCAACTGGCTCTTCCCGGTCAGTTGGCATTACGCCTTCGACATCGTGCAGCGGCAGTATTTCGACCACAGCGTTCCCTTCGCCGTTCTCACGGCCGTGCTGGTCGTCGCGGCGGTTGCGGCCCGGTTGAGCGGCGTAGCCGCCCCGGCGGGCGCAACGCGCAACCTGCTGGTCCTGTGCGCGGCGTGGATCCTCGTCCCCACCGCCCTCGTCGTCCTGTACTCGGCCGTCGTCGAACCGATCTACTTCCCGCGCTACCTGATCCTCAGCACACCCGCGGTGGCCGTCATCATGGCGGTCTGCATCACCACGATCGCCCGCGGCCCGTGGCCGACGGCCGGGGTGGTGCTGCTGTTCGCCGTCGCCGCGGTGCCGAACTACCTGTTCATCCAACGCTGGCCCTACGCCAAAGAGGGGTGGGACTACAGCCAGGTGGCCGATCTGATCGGCTCCCATGCCTCCCCGGGGGACTGCCTGCTCGTGGACAACACCGTGGGGTGGCGGCCCGGGCCGGCCCGCGCTCTGCTCGCCACGCGACCGGGGTCATTCCGGTCGCTGATCGACGTCGAGCGCGGCGCGTACGGGCCCAAGGCGGGCTGGCTGTGGGACGGTCACGTCGCGGTGTGGCTCACGACGGCCAAGATCAACCAGTGCTCCACTATCTGGACCATCACCAGCCGAGACGGTGCACTGCCGGATCACCAGGCCGGGTCGTCGTTGCCGCCGGGTACGTTCGGGCGCGCCCCGGCATATCGCTTCCCCGGCTATCTCGGCTTCCGCGTCGTCGAGCGCTGGCAGTTCCACTACTCGCAGGTGGTCAAGTCGACACGGTGACGCGGTTCGAGCGCTGAGGCCGACTCCTGGTCGCCGACACCGGTCGGCGCATCATGTGCGGCTCTCTTCGTCGCGGGTGTCGCGGCGCAGGCGCACCAACGCGTCGACGGCGTCGCGCTCGGCGCCGGGTACCGGCCGCCGGACCCGCTCTGCTTTCTGCACCACGAGCTCCGTCAGGCCGGCGAGGTCGGCGACCACGTCATCCGGGGAGAACAACACCTCGGCATCCTGGGGCCCGCCGACTCCCTCGGTGAGGTTGGTGGTGTCATGGGCCACGACGAGCAGGGTGCCACCGGGAGCAACCGCGGCAGCGGCGTTGCGCAGCGCGGCCCGACGCGGGCCCTCCGCCAGCTGCAGATAAGCGACGACGACCGCGTCGAACGATCCAGCCGGCAGCGCCTCGTTCACCACGTCGGCCCGCTGAAAGTCGACCCGGTCGGCGACCCCGGCGTGGCTCGCCAACTGCGCGGCCCGTGCCAGTCCCCGCTCGGAGAAGTCGACACCGACGACGTGCCAGCCGCGGCCTGCCAACCAGATCGCGTTTCGGCCCTCACCGCAGCCCACATCCAGCGCGCGTCCCGGCGATGCCTCGGCGAGTTCAGCGGCGACGAACCTGTTCGGCTCGATCCCCCACAGCAAGTCGGCCTCGCCGTATCGGCTATCCCATGCCTGCGCATCCATACGCTGCTCCAATCCTGGTGCTCAGAGGACGGTTTCGGGTAGATGTGTCTCCACCCCGGCGACTCCGGATCGCCGCTGAACGGCGGCAACGCCCACCTGCGTCACGGGAGCGGCAGCTTGTCCATGGTGAACTCGGTGGCGGGCATCCCCCACGACGCGGGCTTGCCGCCCGTCCGGAAGTACATCTCTTTGAACGCCATCTTCATCGCCCACGCCGCGTAACCCATCTTGAACACGCTGGTTTTCCCCCCGTACCAGGTGTCGGAGTGGATGTAGAAGCCCTTGTGTCCGCCCATGTCGCCAAAGCAGATGATCTCAGGCCGATAGGATTCACCGACCTCGGCCCGCTCGAGACGCCCGACCTCGACGGCGATCTGGCGGGCCACGATCTCTGCCTGCTGGTGGCCGAGCGAACCGAGCTTGGGTACCGTCAGCGCTGCGGCGTCACCCACGGCGAAAACCTCGGGATGGTCGGGGTTGCGCATGTCGGTGCCGGTGAGCA
>NZ_JBYCLC010000260.1:0-10934 GCF_057473685.1 Mycobacterium sp. TH-M116
CATTTCAAATGCGGACATACCTAAAACATCCGCGCGATCAACCTAGCACGCGCCGTGCTGTTTATTGACAACTGCTGTCGCGCTGCGGCGACGAACCTGGGGAGCGGCCCGGGCGGCGACTACGCCTGCGGCCGGCGGAACCGGATCGACGAGGCTGCTGCGGACGCTGCTGCGACGAATGCGCAGCGACTGCCGTCTTCGGCACGGAAGCCCGATACGGCGCCATGTCACCAGCCACCGCATGCACGGCAGCCGAGTCGACGGTGACCTCTTGCGGAGTGACGCGGATGCCCGCGCGGCGCATCAATGCATGCGTGTCCTTGCGCTGCTCGGGCAGGACGACGGTCACGACGTCGCCGGCATTACCGGCCCGCGCGGTTCGTCCGGACCGGTGCAGATAAGCCTTGTGCTCGGCGGGCGGGTCGATGTGCACGACCAGTTCGATGCCGTCAACATGGACACCGCGCGCGGCGATGTCAGTGGCCACCAGCACTCGCGCGTCACCGGCACTGAAGGCGGCCAGATTCCGGTCACGCGCGGGCTGAGACAGGTTGCCGTGCAAGTCGACAGCCGGGACACCGGATTCGGTCAGCTGCCTGGCAAGCTTGCGCGCCTGATGCTTGGTGCGCATGAAAAGGATGCGGCGACCAGAGCCGGAGGCGAGCCGGTGGACCAACTCCTTCTTGGCCTGCGCGTCCGAGACGTGGAACACGTGGTGGGTCATCTCGGGTACCGGCGAGTCGGAGCCCTCGACGGAGTGCAGCACCGCATCGCGAAGAAACCGATTGACGAGCTTGTCGACGCCGTTGTCCAGAGTCGCGGAGAACAGCAGCCGCTGGCCGCCCATCGGAGTGGCCGCCAGGATGCGGGTGACGCCGGGAAGGAAACCGAGATCGGCCATGTGATCGGCTTCGTCGATCACCGTGATCTCGACCGAGTCGAGACTGATCAGACGCTGTCTCATCAAGTCTTCGAGCCGGCCCGGACAGGCCACGACAACGTCGACCCCAGACTTCAAGGCGGTCACCTGCCTGCTTTGCGACACCCCGCCGAAAATCGTCGTCACGCGCAGCCCGTTGGCAGCCGCCAGCGGTTCCAGGGTCGCGGTGATCTGGGTGGCCAGCTCCCGGGTCGGGGCCAGGATCAGACCCGTCGGGTGGGACGGGCGGCGCCGGTGTCCGGCCAGCCTGCTGACCAGAGGAATCGAGAAGGCGAGCGTCTTGCCGCTGCCCGTCTTGCCGCGACCGAGGACGTCTCGGCCGCTCAGTGTGTCGGGAAGTGTTTCGATTTGGATGGGAAACGGATGGCTGATCCCGCGGGCGGCGAGCACTTCGATGAGTGGTTCGCGCACGCCGAGATCGGCAAATGTCATGCCTGTGGTCACTTGATGTCTTTCAGCATCGGTGCTGCCGAGTTCGCGGCGACAAGCGCGCGTTCGATCAGCACGAAATGGCGAGATTGCCGGTGGGCAAAATCGATCGCCGCGATACGAACTGCGCCGGATTCAGTACGCCGACCCTCGATCGGGACGGGCGCCGGAAGGATGAAGAAACGTTTCACGACGTGTCGGCCACCGCAGGGCAACCAACGTTGGTATCAGCGTAGCGCATGCCGCCCCGGTATGCGCCGAGTGCGCCGCGCCCGCGAACCTGAGCGCGACACCCGCCCGCCGGCATGTACGGTTGAACTCATCGCCCGCTAGCGGTCATCGCGAATCGTCGGAGCACGAGAAAAGAGAAGTGTGCGGTTCGATCCTCGCCGACCGCCGATGCGGACCAGCCTGCCTACTTCATCTTAAGGACACGTATGGACAACTCGAAACTGTTTTCGCACCCAGAAGCGCCCGAATACATCGTCTCGGGCGAGGACTCCGGAAAGCCGGTCGAAAACCCGGTCTTCTCGGATCGCCCCAGCGGCGACGCCGGCGCGCGCGCCAAACAACGGCAGTGAGGACAATCGACGCGGAGTCGGCCCGTTCCGGGCCGGGCCGGGCAATATTGGGACCGTTGGATCGCCCGAGTCGTCGTCGCGGCAGTCATCGGTCGGCACAGATGTCGCTGTTCAGAGATCTCGCGCGCTTCGCGGCACCGCATCGCTGACGCTGCGGGCTGCTGCACATGCGATCCGTCACCTTATGACTGCATAGTTTGCAGTTTGTGCAACTATAGGGTGCTATGGCCAATCAGATCGGTCTACGCGAGCGCCGCCGCCGCCAGACCAGCATGGATATCCGGGATGCCGTCGTGCACCTGGCCAGCGAACGCAGCTTCGACAGGGTGACGATCGACGAGATCTGCCTCGAGGCCGGCATCTCGCCCCGCACCTTCTTCAATTACTTCCCGAACAAAGAGTCTGCGATCGCCTACGGCCCCTCCGACATACCCCCCGAGCTCGTCGACGAATTCGTCGCGGCCGGCCCCGCGCCCTATTCGGTGGTGCTAGCGGAGCTGATCGCGCTGGCGGCCCACCACCTCCGCGACGCGCCGCCCAAGCGTGAGCAGGCCGTGTGCATGTTGCAACTCGCCAAGACCACGCCCGCGGTGCTGGCGGCTTTCCTTGCCGATCTGGAACGGTTCCAAACCCACCTGACCGATGTCGTCGCACGCCGCCAGGGGATGCGGCCCGACGACGAGGTGCCCGCGATGATCTCCGCCCTGGCGTTGACGGCGGTGCGTTCAGGCATCGAGCGCTGGTCGGGCGGCGCGCCCGAGGATGCCGAGGACACGCCGATGCCCTACGTCGAACGCGCCGCCGCGCTCGTCAACAGCATCTTCACGCAGTGACCCAAAACACGGTCAGAGAAGTTGCATAGTCTGCAAAGTATGCACAAAATGTACTAACATCCGAATGCGGTGTCGCAAAACGGGCCAAGCGAGAGTTTTCCCGCGAATCCCGTGGTGACGCAAGCGATCAGAGAAGCCCCCGCTATCTCCCGCGGGCCACCCCGACGACGTCCACATCACTACTGCGCGACGAGGAAGGAAAGCACCCGGGTGCAGATATCGAAGGTTGTGCGCAACGCGTGGCTGCCACTGTTGGTCACGGCAGTCGTCGTGGTCGGTGGCTTCACCGTGGCGCGGGTCAAGACGTTCTTCAGGGCCCAGGACACCGGCGTGCTGACCAGCCCGCGCCTCGACGAATCCACGCCGTTCAAGCCCAAGGTCGTCAAATACGAGGTCTTCGGTTCGGCCCGCCGCGCCAACGTCAACTATCTGGATCTGTCCGCTGACCCGCAGCGGGTCGACGGTGCACCGCTGCCGTGGACGCTGGTGCTCAGCACGACTGCCCCCGCCGTCTTCCCCAACATCTCGGCGCAAAGTGACGGCGACCAGCTGGGGTGCCGGATCACCATCGATGACGAAGTCAAGGACGAGAACGTGACCACCGGCGTGCACGCACTGACCTTCTGCTTGGTGAAATCAGCATGAGCAGACACCTCGACGACACCGCTCCCCTCGCGACACACGCTGAGCGGCCTGCGATCCCGCGTCTCATCCGGAAGTTCGCCGTACCCGTGATTCTCGGCTGGATCGCGGTCATTGCGGCGCTCAACGTCGCCGTCCCCCAGCTCGACGAGGTGGGCAAGATGCGCTCGGTGTCGATGGCACCCGACGACGCGCAGTCGGTCGTCGCGACAAAACGCATGGGCGCGGTGTTCGACGAGTACAAGTCGAACAGCTCGGTGATGATCGTGCTGGAGGGCCACAAGCCCCTCGGTGACGCAGCCCACGTCTACTACGACCAGATCGTCAAGAAACTTGACTCCGACACCAAACACGTTGAGCACGTTCAGGACATGTGGAGTGATCCGCTGACCGGGGCGGGCGCGCAGAGCAGCGACGGCAAGGCCGCCTACGTCCAGGTCTACCTGGCCGGGAATCAGGGCGAAGCTCTGGCCAACGAGTCGGTCGAGTCCGTCCAGAACATTGTCAAGAGCATCCCCACCCCCCCTGGGGTCAAGGCGTATGTCACCGGGCCCGCGGCGCTGATGGCGGATCAGCACGAGGCCGGCGACCGTAGCCTGCAACTCATCACGGCGGCGACCTTCACGGTGATCATCGCGATGCTACTGCTGGTCTACCGCTCGATCGTCACCGTGTTGCTCACGTTGTTGATGGTCGTGTTCGAGCTTTCAGCCGCGCGCGGAATGGTCGCCTTCCTGGGCTACTACAACATCATCGGGCTTTCCACGTTCGCGACGAACTTGTTGGTCACGCTGGCGATCGCAGCCGCCACCGACTACGCGATCTTTTTGATCGGCCGATATCAGGAGGCCCGTTCGGTCGGCGAATCCCGAGAAGACGCGTACTACACCATGTACAAAGGCACCGCACATGTCGTTCTCGGTTCGGGCCTGACCATCGCCGGCGCCACGTTCTGCCTGCACTTCACCAACCTGCCGTACTTCCAGACGCTCGGCATTCCCTTGGCGATCGGCATGGTGGTGGTCGTCGCCGCGGCGCTGACGCTTGGTCCCGCAGTCATCTCGTTGGTAACACGCTTCCGTAAGACCCTGGAGCCCAAGCGAGCTCAACGCATTCGAGGCTGGCGCAAGGTCGGAGCTCTCGTCGTCCGGTGGCCCGGGCCCATACTGGTGATGACGATCATGGTCGCACTGGTGGGCCTGCTGACCCTGCCGGGTTACCGCACCAATTACAACGACCGCAACTACCTTCCCGCGGACCTGCCCGCGAACGAAGGCTACGCCGCTGCGGACCGTCACTTCTCCAAGGCGCGCATGAATCCCGAAGTGCTGATGATCGAGAGCGACCACGATCTGCGCAACTCCGCCGACTTCCTGGTCATCGACAAGATCGCCAAGGCGGTCTTCCGATTGCCCGGAATCGGCCGCGTGCAAGCCATCACCCGGCCGGAAGGCACGCCGATCGAGCACACCTCGATCCCGTTCCAGATCAGCATGCAAGGCGTCACCCAGCAGATGAACCAGAAGTACCAGGAAGACCAGATGGCCGACATGCTCCACCAGGCGGACATGATGCAGACGACCATCAACGACATGACCAAGATGCAGAGCATCACCACGCAGATGGCCGACAACATGCACGTCATGGTCAGAAAAATGCACGAAATGACCATCGACATCGCCCAATTACGGGACAACATGGCGGATTTCGAGGACTTCTTCCGACCCATCCGCAGCTACTTCTACTGGGAGAAGCACTGCTACGACATCCCGGTGTGCTATTCACTGCGATCAGTGTTCGACGCCCTCGACGGCGTCGACACGATGACCGACGACATCCAGAGTCTGCTCCCGGTGATGGACCGCCTCGACGCGCTGATGCCCCAGATGGTGGCGCTGATGCCTTCGATGATCGAGAACATGAAGGCCATGAAAACGACGATGCTGACCATGTATTCGACGCAGAAGGGGCTGCAGGATCAGCAAAAAGAGGCGCAGAAGAACGCCAGCGCCATGGGCAAGGCGTTCGACGCGTCCAAGAACGACGATTCCTTCTACCTGCCGCCGGAGACGTTCAACAATGCCGAGTTCAAGAAGGGCATGAAGAACTTCATCTCGCCCAACGGTCATGCTGTGCGCTTCATCATCAGCCACGACGGCGACCCGATGTCGGCCGAAGGCATCGCGCATATCGACGCGATCAAGAAGGCCGCCTATGAAGCGCTCAAAGGCACGCCGCTGGAGGGCTCGAAGATCTATCTCGGTGGAACCGCGGCAATGTACAAAGACCTCCGCGACGGCAACACCTACGACCTGTTGATCGCCGGGATCGCCTCGCTGTGCCTGATTTTCATCATCATGCTGATCATCACGCGAGGCGTCGTGGCCTCGGCGGTGATCGTGGGCACTGTCTTGATCTCGCTGGGCGCGTCCTTCGGGCTTTCGGTGCTGATCTGGCAGCACCTCATCGGCATCGAGCTGCACTGGATGGTGCTCGCGATGTCGGTCATCATCTTGCTCGCCGTCGGTGCCGACTACAACCTGCTGCTGGTGGCGCGTTTCAAGGAAGAGATCTACGCCGGGCTGAACACCGGAATCATCCGCTCGATGGGCGGCACCGGCTCGGTCGTCACGTCGGCGGGACTGGTCTTCGCCTTCACGATGATGACCATGGCGGTCAGTGAGCTGACCGTGATCGGCCAGGTGGGCACCACCATCGGCCTAGGCCTGCTCTTCGACACGCTGATCGTCAGGTCGCTCATGACCCCGGCGATCGCCGCGCTGCTGGGCAAGTGGTTCTGGTGGCCGCAGCGGGTCCGGCAGCGGCCGAAGCCCTCCCCCTGGCCTGACCCGACTCAGAAGCCGACGCCGGCCGAGCCGCGCGAATTGGCGTCGAGCCTGCGCTGAAGTCGCCGAAACTGCGCCCAGCGTGTACTCCCGGCTCTCGCCGCAGCGCTGGACGCAGTCTCGATGCGAGGGCGCGGGTTCAGGTGACCCATTCCGGTCGCTCGCCGACATCGGCCGCGGCGAAGTCCTTGTGTCCCAACCCGGCCGTGGTGCCGCCGTCCACGACGAACTCCGAACCGGTCGAATAGCTGGATTCGTCGCTGGCCAGGTAGACCACCAGGTGGGAGACCTCTTTGGGTTCGGCGGCGCGGCCGAGCGCGGTCTGGAAGAGGTCCTCGGGGACCCACTCGGTCATCGGCGTCTTGATCAGGCCGGGGTGGATCGAGTTCACCCGGATGCCGCTCGGACCCAGTTCCAGCGCGGCCGATTTGGTCAGCCCGCGGACGGCGAATTTGGTTGCGGTATAACCGTGGCAGGCGATGGTTCCGGCCATGCCCTCGATAGAAGAGATGTTGATGATCGAGCCGCGTCCCGCTTCCTTCATGGGTTTGACCACGGCGCGGATGCCGAGGAACACGCCGGTCAGGTTGATGTCGAGGATGCGCTGCCACTCGGAGAGTTCGTAGTCCTCGAGGGTGCCGATGTTGATGATGCCGGCGTTGTTCACCAGCACGTCGACGCCGCCGAACTCGGCCAGCGCGGTGGCGACCGCCGCGTCCCACTGCTCGGGTTTGGTGACGTCCAGGTGGACGTAGCGGGCCGCGTCACCGACGTCGTCGGCGACCGCCTTGCCCTCGTCGTCGAGGATGTCGCCGAACACCACCTTGGCGCCCTCGCCGACGAGCATCCGCACGTGCGCGGCGCCCATCCCCCGCGCGCCGCCGCTGACGAGCGCAACCTTTCCCGCCAACCGTTGTGTCACCGCATGTCTCCCGTCGTGTCGGAGGGTCGTTAGCACGATACAGACGCACGACGATGTATGGCCAGCTTCGAACTAGCTCTTGTCCGACCACCGGAAGACGGCGAGGCTAGCCATTAAGCCAGCAATGCTCCACGCCGCCAACACGAAAAATATGTGCCAGCGCTCCCAGCTGCCGGCCGGTTCGAAAGCGACCATGTCCGCGGGTAACAGCACCGAGCGAAAACCCTGGGCCATCCATTTGACGGGGAAGATCGAACCAAGCGTCAACATCCACGTCGGCAGCGCGATGAGGGGGACATAGGTGCCGGACACGAACTGCAACGCCACCGCCGGGCCGTTGGTCATGACCGCACCGGAAACGGCGTTGCCGGCAAGGTTGCTGACCAACACACCCAGCAGTGAGCAGCTGACGATACCGAGGCCGAAGACCCACGCCAGCGTGAACCACCCGAAGATGTCGGTGGGCAGACGAAGTTTGAAAACCGACACTCCCAGCGTCAGAAGCACGATAGCTTCGGCGAAGCTGGCAATGGCAACCAGCAAGATCTTCCCGAGGAAGTACGACGATGCGGTGGTGGGCGTGCCGCGGAGTCGCCGCAAGGCGCCGGTGTCGCGGTCGGCGGCGATGCTGATGCCGAGGTTGATGAATGACGTGGAAAGAATTCCGTACGCAAGCATGCTCGCCGCGATCACGGCGCCAGTGCTGGTATCGGTATTGGGTAGTTTGGCGGAAAAAATCGAACCCAACAAAATGCAGATGACGGCCGGCAAGGAGAACGTCAGGACCACCTGCTCGGGCCGGCGATAGAACATCTTCAGCTCGGGGACGACGCGCGACATGCCGATACGCAGCGGCGACGGCAGCGAAGAATCCGGCCCGTTCGCGCGATGTCGCGCCGTCGCGGCGCTCTCGACGTGGTCAACACTCATCTGCCTGGCCGATCAACTGCAAATATGCGTCTTCCAGCGTTGGCCGCGAGACCGTCAGCCGGCCAAGCTCTTTCCCGTTCGCCGAGCGCCGCCTGATCAACTCCGTCGGGTAATCCGTGCGCTCCACCTGCACTTCGTCTCCCTCCATCCACCTGACCGTCGCAGCCGAACTCACGTATCCGGTCAGGTTTGCCGGCGAGTCGAGCGCCACCAGGCTGCCGGCGGCGATGACCGCGACGCGGTCCGCCAACGTGGCGGCCTCTTCCAGGTAGTGCGTGGTCAGCAAAACGGTCGTGCCGTCGGCGGCCAGGAGCCTGATGAGGTCCCAGAATCGTCGCCGGGCTTCCGGGTCGAATCCCGTCGTCGGTTCGTCCATGAAGACCAGCTCGGGCATGTTGATGACCCCGAGGGCGACATCGAGCCGACGGCGCTGCCCACCTGACAGCGCCCTGACCTTCGAATCGCGAACCGAGCCGAGCCCGACGAGTTCGAGCACCTCCTCGGGGCCCCGTGCCTTTCCATAGCACTGCGCGAACATGTGCACCGTTTCGGAGACTTTGAGCATCCCGAAGTCGCTGGCCTCTTGTAGCACTATGCCGATTTTGGCGCGCCAGCTCCGGCCCGCGGCACCGGGGTCTTCGCCCAGCACACTGACCTGGCCGGCGTCGCGTTGACGGTGCCCTTCCAGAATTTCTATGGTGGTCGACTTACCCGCCCCGTTGGGCCCCAGGATCGCGAAGATTTCGCCGTGCTCGACATCGAGGTCCAGATCCCGCACCGCGCAAGATGTTCCGTACGACTTCGACAGACCATGAACGTGGACCGCGGACCGCCGCCGCGGACGCGTCGCTGCCGGCGAAGCCGACTTCGACGAGGTCATGGAGTGCCGCCCGCGTTCGGCCCGTGCGGGTGTTTCTCCAACTCGGCCAGCACTTCCCGTAGCTCGGCCTCGGACAGCTGTTCGAGGAATCCGTCGATGTCGCCGGCGACTACGGGGGGTTGTGAGCGCTTTTCGGTGACTTCCGGCGCATCGTCGCCGGCGATCCGGAGGTCGGCGAGAATCTGAACGGCCAGCGATGCGACACTCACCCCCCGGAGCAGTTCCAGCAGTGGCACGTCGATTGCGAACGCCGCGTTGATCCGCAGCCTGAAATCCATTGCCATCATCGAGTCCAGCCCGATGTCGTCGAGGCTGTCGTCGAGCCCGACCTCGGCGACGGGGAGTTCGAACACAGCGGCAACGATCTGCCGGACGTGGCTTGCAACCGCGTCGAGGCGGTCTTCTTCCGGTATGGCCGAGAGCAATTCGCGCATCGACGAATCCGTGTCGGCGCACTCGGAGGAATCGTCGGCGGCTCCCAGTTCGGAAAACATCGGCGGCACGTGGCCGCCGAATGCAACGCGGCGCGCCTGTCTCCAATCAGCGCTGATTGCGACGACGTTGGCGGCTTTTTGGTTGACGAGCCGATCGAGGATCCGGATTCCCACTGCGGGTGTGATGAGCTCGATCCCGCGTTGGGCGTAGCTCTTTTCCAGCTCGAGTTCCTCGACCATCCCCACCGACCAGGGACCCCACCCGATGGTGAGAGCGGGTAGCCCCTCGGACTGCCGGTACGACGCGAAGGCGTCGAGGAACGCGTTGGCGGCGGCATAGTTGCCTTGGCCGGGCGAGGTGATGACCGAGCCCGCGGACCCGAACATCACGAAAAAATCCAGTTCCTGCCCGCGCAGGGCATCGTGCAGCACGCGAGCGCCGCGGATCTTGGGAGTCAACACTGTCGTGAAGTCGGCTTCGGTCATGTTCACCAGGAGCTGGTCGTGGAGCGACCCTGCGGCGTGGATGATCCCGCGGACGGGACGGCCCTCTTCCCGGTTGTGCCGGTCCAGCCAGCCGTGCACCTGGTCGGCGTCCGCGACGTCGACGCCGGCGGCGCTCACCCGGGCCCCGAGGCGCTCGATCATTCGGATCGTGTCGATGGTCGATGCGTGCGGGTGGTCTGGGGCCAGTGACGGCCAGCAGTGCCGCGGTGGGGTCTCGCTCCGGCTCAGCAATGCAATGTGTCGCGCGCCGCGTTCGGCCAGGAAGGTGGCCACGATGCGGCCCAAGGCGCCGCCTCCACCGGAGATGACATAGGTCGCATCGGGCGCCAGTTTCGTCGGAAAGGGTTGTGTCAGCGAGCTGCACGCGCGCAGCCGCGGAACGAAAGTGGCACCGCCGCGGATGGCGATCTGGTCCTCGGGGCTGGCGGCGACAAGGTGACAGCAGACCCGCGCGGCGCTCTCGACGACGTCGTCGGCATCGTCGATGTCGATGAGCCCGCCCCACTGTGCGGCGAATTCCTGGTGGCCGATCACTCGACCAAGCCCCCAGATGGCTGCTCGTTCCGGAGCCAGCGTCTGGGTGCCGGGCGCCGGTTGCGCATTGGCGGTGATCAGAAAGAGGCGCGGCCGAACGGTGTCGAGGTCGGCCATCGCCTTGACCATATGCAATGTCGCGAGGACCCCGATCCGCTCAGCGGCCTCTGTTGCTCCCGGCCGCAGCGGTTCCCCATCGGGGTGGGCGGGGATGTCCATCGGCCAGCAGTTGACGATGCCGGCGAGGTTGTCTTCGCCGCAGTGCTTTTGCAATATCTCGTTGAATTGCTGGGGATGACGCGGGTTCAGCGCGTACCCGCCGTCGAGGATGGCCAGCGTGTCGCCGCCGTGGCGGGTGACCGTCCGAACGTGATGGCCACCGCGGCGCAGTTGGTCGGCGAGCGCCGACCCGAAACCGGCGGCGTCGAGGAAGACGAGCCACGACGAATCGGCCGG
>NZ_JBYCLC010000261.1:0-4735 GCF_057473685.1 Mycobacterium sp. TH-M116
CGACGGGGCGTGCTGGCGTGGAACGGCCAGATCGCCTGGTGGCTGAACGTGGTGGTGTTCGGCATCTACACCGTTGTCTTCATATTCATGCTCATGCGCATGATCCAGCGCGAGGACTTCGGAACCGGGCCTCTCCCAGCGCTCGTGGCCGCGAAATGACCGACGTGGACGAGAAGACCGCACGCGCCCGGGCCGTACCCGGCCAGCCCGACATGTGGGTCTTCGTGCTGTTCGAAACCGTGATCTTCACGGCCTATTTCGGCTTCTACCTGTTCTACCGCGGCCGGAACACGGGGCTCTTCCTGCACTCGCAGGCGCAGCTCGACCTGCGCATCGGGGTCTTCAACACGCTGGTCTTGTTGCTCAGCTCCTGGTCGGTGGCGCGCTGTGTGCAGTCATCCAGGGTGGGCGCCTACCCGGCGGCCTTCAGGGAGGTCTTGCTCACGGCCGGATTAGCAGCCGTTTTCCTGGCTTTCAAGATCTTCGAGTGGACCCGGCTCGTCCGCGCGGGAAAAGGCCTGGGAAGCGACGATTTCTTCACCTACTACTACTTTCTCACCGGCATCCACTTCGTGCACCTGCTGATCGGCTTCGTCGTGCTCGGTGTTGTCGTATACCAGCTTTGGAGTCCGTCTCGACGATCGCAGGAGCTCGTCGAGACGTGTGCCACGTACTGGCACACGGTCGACTATCTGTGGGTGCTCATCTTTGCGTTGCTGTACGTGGTCAGGTGACGGTGGTCAAGTTCAACAAACGGCTGTCGGTGGTCTGGGTCGTGCTGGCGTCGTTGACGGTGGGTTATCTGGCGATTGACCATGCGGATTCGCCGAAACCCAGCGCGCTGGTCACGTCCAGCGTCATCGCGATCGCACTCATCAAGGTGCGCATCATCTTTCGGGAGTTCATGGAGGTGCGAAACGCCCCGGTCCTGCTGTGTCGGCTGACCGATGCCTGGGTGCTCATCCTCGCGGCCAGCCTCCTGGGCAGCTACTTCGCGGGGATGCAGATTCGGTAGCTCTCGCCCGCACCCGGTGTTGTGACACCCCATCAGGATCGGTTCCCCTCGCGGAGGCCGGTGGTCAAATCGTTCGCCCGGCCAATCCCGGAGGTCGGCCACCGCTTGTCCCGCGGCCGTCCCGTCCAGCTGTCCGTGGAGGTAGTGCGCGCGGATCACTCCCAGCACCTCCACGTCGATCACCTGTGGCGCCAGCTGATCGGGATCCAGCGGGTGCCGTCAGCCCGCGGAAGCTATCGCGTCCGCCGTCTCGAAAGTCAGGTGCAGTTCGGTCAAGCCCCGCAGGATGTATGTCGGCTCGTAGGTGTAGCGGCGCTGCGCGCTCGACCCGTGGTGGGCCGCGTCGATCTCGATGCGCGACATCCGGTCCAGGATGCGCTCGATCGAGACGCGCCCCTCCACCCGCGCGAGCGGCCCGCCGGGGCACGAGTGGACGCCGCGGGCAAAAGCCATGTGCTCGCGGACGTTTCTGCGGTGCAGGTCGAACTCGTGCGGATTCTCGAAGCGGCGGGGGTCGCGGTTGGCCGCACCGGGCAGCACCATCACCACGGTTCCCGCGGGAATGTCGACCCCGCCGATCCGGGTGGACTTGCGGGCCAGTCGCGAGTCGCTCTTGACCGGGCTCTCCATGCGCAGCGACTCCTCGATGAACCCTGGGATGAGGCTGCGGTCCTCACGCAACTGCTGCTGGATATCCGGCCGGTCGCCGAGTACTCGCAGCGCCGCGGACAGCAGTTTCGCAGTCGTTTCCTGGCCGGCGGCGAACAGGAACGTGGCCGAGCGGACCACCTCGATCACCGGCGGTGTCGATCCGTCCGGATACTTCGCCGCCGCCAGCGAGGTCAGCACGTCGTTGCGCGGGTCGCGCCGCCGGTCCTCGATGTAGACGCAGAACTTGTCGTCGAGCCACTCCAGCGGGTTGATGCCGACCGACTCGTGGTCCAGCGCGCCGACCCGCGCCTCGGGACGTTCGGCGCCCAGGATGACGCGGAACTCCTTGTGGTCTTCCTCCGGCACGCCGAGCAGGTCGGCGATCACCAAGGTGGCGAACGGCTTTGAATACTCGCCGATGAACTCGCATTCGCCGTTGTGCAGGAACTCGTCGAGCTGGCGGTCGGCGAGGCGCCACATGAACTCCTCGTTCTGCTTGAGCCGGCTCGGGGTCAGCAGCTTGCTCAGCACGGACCGGGCCTTGGTGTGGTCCGGCGGGTCCATGGTGACCATGTGCTCGTTCATCGGAAAGTAGTTGCGGTGCGTGTCGATCTGCGCGCTGATGTCGTCTTCCTCGGGCACGAACGGCAACGGGGGGAATGGTCCGCCGAGCGCGACGATGTTCGAGAAGGTCTCGGGGTCCTTGTAGATCTCGGTGGCTTCGTCGTAGCCGGTGACGGCGACGACCCCGTAGTGCGGCAGCCGCAGCACCGGGTTCTGGCTGCGCAGGTGGTCGAAATAGGGATGCGGATCGGGGACGAGGGAGGGGTCTGCGAAGAAGTCGATGGTGTCGAAATTGCTCATGTCGCGCATGCCTCCACAGCCGCCGTTGGCCCTATGACTGTCCGGCGGCGAGACTCCGCGCCGCCCGGTCCGATGTTCACGAAGTTGCTGAGCACTTGCTTAGCACGGCGGTAATGTCGAGGTCAAGATCGCCGCGGCGTGCCACGATACGATCCGTGAGGTTGATCGGGCAGCGCGACGAGTACGGAGCAGGGGCATGACATCTTCTTCTGCGGCTCGAAGGATCGGCGCGCCGGACGCCAAGAACCGCGGGCTGTTGCTCGACGCGGCCGAGCAGCTGATGCTGGAAGAGGGCTACGCCGCGGTCACCTCCCGTCGACTGGCGAACAAGGCGGGGCTCAAACCGCAGCTGGTGCACTATTACTTCCGCACCATGGAGGACCTGTTCCTCGAGGTCTTCCGCCGGCGCGCCGAAGAAGGGCTGCAGGTGCAGGCCCACGCGCTCCAGTCGGCGCAGCCGTTGTGGGCGTTGTGGAGGTTCGGTACGGACCCCGCGTTCACCCGGATTTCCATGGAATTCATGGCGTTGGCCAACCACCGCAAGGAGATGCGCGCCGAGATCGCGTACTACGCCGAACGTTTTCGCGAGGAGCAACGTCAAGCGGTCACGGCCGCGCTGCAGCGTTACGGCGTGGACAACGAGGACATCCCGCCGGTGGTGTGGACGGTGCTGATGACCAGCCTGTCGCGGTTCCTGGTGCTCGAGCAGGCGATCGGTATGTCCGCTGGCCACGACGAAACGGTGCAATTGGTCGAACGTCACCTGTGCCGCATCGAGGGCGAGCCGCAGCCGATCAAGGGGCTGTCGCAGGCCTGGGTTGTTCACCAGGTGCGCAGCGAGCAGAGCGCGCCTTTGGGGCCCACCTTGGACACCACGACCTTGCCATCCACCGACAGGTCACACTGAATGCCGCCGGGTGCCACCGGACCCCGGCCGGTGGTGGCGGTGACCATGGCCCATTGATCGGGATTCAGCAGGCTGACCGGCTGCACCCACGGCTTCCCCGGGGCGACGTCGGCGTGGACCTGCGGAGTGAACTGGTACGGGTTGTGGCTGTAATCGGCGTAGACCGCCGGGTCCTGGTCCTGGTAGAAGATGTCCACACGGGCCGGGCTCGTGGCCGAGACGATGTACACGACCTGATGCATGGCCGGGTCGGCCTGCGCCCGTCCGGAATCGACCGCGAAGGACGCGGTCGCCAGCACCATTGCCGAAGCGGCGCCCATCAACTTCGTCGCGGTGCTGGTCATGTCGCTCCTCCGGGCGCCGGGCGCGGACTGGCGGTGCGGTTCATGACCCGCTCTGCGGCCTGCCAGTGGGCGTCGGCGACCCACAACCGTGCAAAGGATGCTATCGCCTCGTCGGGCGAAACTCCGCCGATTACGCGCTTTATTTCGGTCGCCGGGCGGTTGGCCAGCGACCTGGCGACCGCGCGCCATCCGTCCTCGAAAGAGGTGCGCGGCACCACCAGGTCCAGCAGGCCCATCCGCTCGGCCTCGGCGGCGTCCAGCACCCTGCCGGTGCCGGCCAGCAGCAGCGCCTTGCTCTTCCCGACAAGCCCGGCCAGCCTTTCCGCGCCGCCCCAGGCCGGCATGATCTCCAGCGCGACCTGATTGAAGGCGATCTTGATGTCGTCAGCGGCGACCCGGATGTCGGCGGCGACGGCGACCTCGGCACCGCCGCCGAAGGCATGGCCGTTCAATGCGGCGAGGACCGGCGCGGGGAAACTCGACAGCTGATCGCAGATCGCGCGCATCCGCTTGGCCATCGCCGTCGCGTCTTCTTCGGTACGCAGCGCGCGCAGTTCCTTGAGGTCGCCGCCCGACACGAAGGCCCGGTCGCCGGCACCCCTGATCACCAGGGCCTGCGCGCCCGCCGCCGCATCGAGCGCCTCCTCCAGTTGCTCCATGGTGTCCAGCCCGATGGCGTTGCGTGCGTGCGGTCGGTCGATGGTCAGCACCGCCAAGCCGTCGTCGAACTCCACGTCAACCATGCGTCATTGCTCCCTGGGCGCGCGAAGGCGATACTGGCATTCTCTTGCGCCGAGAATAACATCATCGCTGCAGGCCAGGATGTGTCGTCGAGGATAGAGGTGGCTGCGTGCACAATCGAATCGTCGCGGTAGTCGTGGCAGTAGTGGCGGTGGCCTGGCTCGGCGCCTGCACCGCGCGTCCGCGAGCTCCCCTCTCGGGATCGGCGTCGGT
>NZ_JBYCLC010000262.1:0-2421 GCF_057473685.1 Mycobacterium sp. TH-M116
AGCGAAGCTGACCGTCCGCACCCCACCACACCAGGTCCCCGGTGCGATACATCCGCGCCCCCGGCGCCCCGAACGGACACGCCACAAACCGCGTCGCACTCAGACCGGCGCGGCCCACGTAGCCCGCGGCCACCCCCGCCCCGGCCACATACAACTCCCCCACCACACCGACCGGTATTTGCCGCAGGTGCCTATCCAGTACGAAGAAGCCGAGATGGGCCAGCGGCACCCCGATCGGACTCGCCGTGTTGTCCACGTCGGCAGCCAGGATCTCCCGGAACGAGGCGTGCACCGTCGTCTCGGTGATCCCGTACATGTTGATCAGCCGCGGCAAGCCCGGGTGATTCTGCCGCCAGGACCGCAGCCGTTGGGGTTCCAGCGCCTCGCCGCCGAATACCACGGTCTCGAGTGTGAGCTGCGGACCCCGCTCGGGCACCAACGCATCGGCGGCCTGCAGCGCATAAAAGGCCGACGGGGTCTGGCTCAACATGGTGACCCGCTCAGCGGCCAGCACCGCGTGCAGATCCTCCGGCGAGCGCACCACCGCGTCGGGCACCACCACCACCCGGCCGCCGTACAGCAACGCCCCCCACATTTCCCACACCGAGAAGTCGAACGCCAACGAATGACATTGCGACCACACCTGCCCCGCCAACCCCAGGTCGGCGTCCAGGGTCTCCAGCAACCGGGTCACGTTGCGATGCGGGATGGCCACCCCCTTCGGGGTACCGGTGGTCCCGGAGGTGTAAATGAGATACGCGACGTCGTCCGGACCCGGGACCGGCAGGGATGCCCGGGACGGGGACGCGACAGCGGAGCCTTCGAGATCATCGACGTCGACGACCGACAGATCGCGCCCGTCCAGCCGCGGGCGCAACTCGCCTGTCGTGACCGCGGCGATCGGCGCGGCATCACCGAGCACGAAGCCCATCCGGGCCTCCGGCACCGCCGGATCGATCGGCACATACGCCGCCCCGGTTTTCGCCACCGCCACGATCGCCACGATCGCCTGCGCCGAACGGGGTAAGAGCACCGCCACCCGCTGCCCGGGGCCCGCGCCACGGCCGGCCAACAGCTGCGCCAACCGGTCGGCCGCCTCGTCCAGCTCCCGGTACGTCAGCGACGAGCCTTCGAAGGTCACTGCCGTCGCCTCCGGAGCGCGCGCGACCTGCACGGCGAACGCCGCCGGAATCGACACCGGCGCGCCCATCGGCTGGGTCAGGGCCGCCCGATTGCCCCACCCGTCCAGCCGGGCGTGCTCGGCCTCGTCGAGCACGTCCATCGACGAGAGCCGCCGAGCCGGATCAGCGGTCATCACCATCAACACCCGCTCGAACCGCTCGATCAGGGTGCGGATGGTCTCCGCGTCGAACACGTCGGTGCGGAACTCGACCGTCCCGCCGATTCCGACGGGTTCACCGGTCTCGCTCCAGCGGTCGGCCAGGTTGAACGTCAGATCCATGCGGGCGGTGTGGGTGTCCACCGGCAGCGGGGTGACCTGCAGGTCGCCCAGGGCCAACCCGGCGGCGTCGGTGTCCTGCCAGGCGAAGTTCTGCCAGGCCAGCATCACCTGTACGAGCGGGTGATGGGTCAGGCTCCGCGTCGGCCTGAGCCGCTCCACCAGCAGCTCGAAGGGCACGTCCTGATGTTCGTAGGCGGCCAGGCTGCGCCGGCGCACCTGGGCCAGCAGCTCGGCGACGCTGGGGTCACCGGCCAGGTCGACCCGCAGCACCAGGGTGTTGACGAAAAAGCCCACCAGCTCGTCCAGCGCCGCGTCGCCGCGCCCGGCGATCGGGAATCCCACCGCCACCTCGCTGCTGGCACTCAGCCCCGACAGCAGCGCCGCGAGGGCGGCTTGCAGCACCATGAAGCTGGTCGCGTTGTGCTCGCGGGCCACCCGGGCGACCTGCTGCTGCAGCTCGGCCGGCCAGTCCACCGTCAGCGTGGCGCCGCGGTAGTCGGCGACCGGCGGGTAGGGCCGATCGGTGGGCAGCTGCAGGTGCTCGGGCATGCCGGCCAGCGCATCCTCCCAGTAGGCCAGCTGCTCGGCGATGCGACTGTCCTCATCATCGAGATCGCCGAGCTGCGCGCGCTGCCACAGCGTGTAGTCGACGTACTGCACCGTCAGATCGGCCCAGCCGGGGGCCTGCCCCGCGCATCGGCTGACGTAGGCCGCCCCCAGGTCGTTGACCAACGGGGTGATCGACCATCCGTCGGCGGCGATGTGGTGCACGACGGAGACGTACACGTAGTCGTCGTCGGCCAGGCGGAAAAGCCTCGCCCGCAGGGGGATCTCGGTTGCCAGATCGAACGCGTGACTCACCACGGTGTCGATCGCCTCGGCCAGTTGGCTTTCCGGCCATCCGGTGGCATCCACGACGGTCCAGCCGAAGTCGGCCCGCTCGGCGGGCACCACCAGCT
>NZ_JBYCLC010000263.1:0-8164 GCF_057473685.1 Mycobacterium sp. TH-M116
CCTGTGACCGCTACCCTTCGCCGGACAGCGCGAACCGGCCGTCGGCGGTACGGGTGACCAGGCCGTCGGCGAGCAGCGAGCCGAGCGCCCGCTCGCGCTGCGTCTGATCGGCCTGCCACGCCACGTCGAGTTCGGCACGCGCCACCGGAGAATCGCTGCCGCGCAGGACATCCAGCAGCCGCCCGCGGACCTGACGATCGGTGCCGGCATAGGCCTGTGCGCGGCGCGGCGGGCCCTGAGCCTCGGGATAACCAGCGTGCCTCCACCCACACTCGCTGAGCGGACAACTCCCGCACCGCGGGGTGCGTGCGGTGCATACCGTCGCACCGAGTTCCATGAGGGCCGCCGAAAACCGTGGCGCCGTAACGTCGTCGGGCAGCAGCGCTGCGACGTCGGCCTGGTCGCGGGCCGCTGACGGTGCGGCGGCGTCGGCCCGCCCGTGCACGGCCCGGGCCACCACCCTGCGCACGTTGGTGTCCACTACCGGCACCGGCCGGTGGTAGGCGAAGCAGGCCACGGCCCGTGCGGTATAGCTGCCGACCCCCGGCAGGGTCAGCAACGTGTCGACGTCGTCGGGGACCACGTCGCCGTGGTCACGAGCGATGACGATGGCGCACTCGTGCAGCCGCTTGGCCCGCCGGGGGTAACCCAGCTTGCCCCAGGCGCGCAAGACGTCCGCCGCGCTCACGGCGGCCGTGGCCGAGGGGGTGGGCCAGCGTCGAACCCAGTCGGCCCAGACCGGCAGCACCCGGGACACCGGCGTCTGCTGCAGCATGAACTCGCTGACCAATATCTGCCACGCGCTGACACCGGGCTCCCGCCACGGCAGGTCGCGGCGGCACCGGTCATACCACGGCAGCAACTCGTCGGCACGGACAGTTGGCTGCCCGTTCACCGGCGGCTGCGGCATGATGTGGGCCATGCCTAACACCAGTCCGGTAACCGCGTGGAAAGCACTCACCGAGGGTAACGAGAGGTTTGTGGCCGGCAAGCCGCAGCATCCCAGCCAGAGCGTCGAGCACCGGGCCAGCCTGGCTGGTGGACAGAAGCCCACTGCGGTCGTGCTCGGCTGTTCGGACAGCCGGGTGGCAGCCGAGCTCATCTTCGACCAGGGTCTGGGCGACATGTTCGTGGTGCGCACTGCCGGGCAGGCGATCGACGCGGCGGTGCTGGGCTCCATCGAGTTCGCGGTGACGGTGCTCGACGTGCCGCTGATCGTCGTGCTGGGACACGACAGCTGTGGTGCCGTCAAGGCGGCGCTGAGCGCGATCGACGACGGTGCGATACCGGGTGGGTTCGTTCGCGACGTGGTGGAGCGGGTTACGCCCTCGATCCTGATGGGCCGTCGCGAAGGCCTGAGTCGCGTAGACGAGTTCGAGGAGCGGCACGTCCGCGAGACGGTGGCGCAGCTCATGACGCGCTCGTCGGCCATCGCCGAGCGTGTAGCCGCGGGAACGCTGGCGATAGCGGGCGTCACCTACCACCTCGCCGACGGGCGCGCGGTGCTGCGCGATCACGTCGGCGACATCGGGCAATAGACATCGGGCAATAGAACAGCGGGCGCCACTCGCGTGACGAGCGGCCCGCTAACAGCGGCGGTCGGCCCGCTAACACGGCGGTCGGCCGGCCAACTCCGCGACACGCCGCGGCAGGTCGGGCAAATCCGCGACACGCCGCGGCAGGTCGGGCAAATCCGGATGACCTGGGCCTACGGTGAATTCGTGTTGGATCTGGAACCGCGTGGCCCGCTACCCACGGAGATCTACTGGAGGCGCAGGGGCTTGGCGCTGGGCATCGCGGTCGTCGTGATCGGAATCGTGGTCGCGATCGTCATCGCCTTCACGGGCGACAACGCGGGTGCCAAACCCGCCAGTACCGACAAACCCAACTCCGCTCAGGGCAAACCGGGCGCACCGGCGCCGCAGGCGCCGCCGCCGGGTCAGGATGGCAACAACCCGATGGCGCCGGGGCCGGGTCAAAACCTGGAAATGCCCACGCCTACAGCGGCGGTCCAACCGCCACCGGTGCTCAAGGAGGGCGACGACTGTCCCGACTCGACCCTGGCTGTGAAGGGTCTGACCAACCAGCCCCAGTACTTCATCGGCGACCAGCCGAAGTTCACCATGGTCGTCACCAACATCGGCCTGGTCTCCTGCAAGCGGGACGTGGGCGCCGCGGTGCTGGCCGCATACGTCTACTCGCTGGACAACAAACGGCTGTGGTCGAACCTGGACTGCGCGCCGTCCAACGAGACGCTGATCAAGACGTTCACGCCCGGTGAGCAGGTCACGACGGCGGTGACCTGGACCGGCATGGGGTCGGCACCGCACTGCCCGCTGCCGCGGCCGGCTATCGGGCCGGGCACCTACAACCTGGTCGTGCAGTTGGGTAATCTGCGCTCGCAGTCGGTTCCGTTCATCCTGAACCCGCCCCCGCCCCCGCCGGGTCCGTTGCCCGCGCCGGGTCCGTTCGCCGCGCCCCCGCCGGAGGGGCCCCAGGTCGGCCCTGCGCAAACAGGCTGAGGCCTCAGTTGAGGGAGTCGGCGATCGTCGACTCCGCCAATTGCGACAGTCCCTCTCGCACGTGGCGTGCCCACATCGCGCCGATGCCCTCCACCGACTGCAGATCGTTCGCGCTGGCCGCCAACAGCCCCTGCAATGTCCCGAACGACCGGACCAGCAGGTCGACGTGAGCGAATTGCAGCCGGGGAATGCCGGCCATTGCGCGGTACCCCCGCGGACTCAGTGCCGAATCCTGCGCGTCGGCTGACGTCGGGTATCCGAAAACCTTTGCCAAGCAGGTGAAATCGAGCAGCTCGGCGTCGGAAAGCGCGTCCAACTCGTCAAGGGTGGCGGTCAGCTGCGCACCCGACAGGGGCTCTGGAGTGGCGTGATAGTCACGTAAGACCAGTTCTCGGGCGATGTTGTTACCGCCGAGCAGCTCCTCGAGCTGCAGCCGCAGCTGGCGCCCGTCGGTACCGAGCTCGACGACATCGTTGTCGATCGCCAGACCGATCCGGCGCACCAGCTCGAGTCGCTGTACCACCGTCATGACGTCGCGCAGCGTCACGAAGTCTTCGATCTCCGCACGCGACAGTTGCCTGCTGACCTCGTCCAGCCGCGCCTTGTACCGTTCCAGCGTGGCGATCGCCTGATTGGCGCGCGACAGGATGGTCGCCGAATCAGCCACCACGTGCCGCTCCCCGCCCACGTAGACGGTGACGATGTTCATCGAGTGGCTGACCGAGATCACCGGGCAGCCGGTCTGGATCGCGGCCCGCTCCGCAGAGCGGTGACGGGTTCCCGATTCGTCGGTCGGTATCGACGGGTCCGGCACCAGCTGCACGTTGGCCCGAACGATCCGGCTGCCGTCAGTGGACAGCACGACCGCACCGTCCATTTTCGCCAGCTCGCGCAGCCGCGTGGGCGCATATCGGACATCGAGCGCGAAGCCGCCGTCGCAGATGGCCTCGACGTTCTCGTCGTTGCCGAGCACGATCAGCGCGCCGGTGCGGCCGCGCAGGATGCGCTCCAGACCGTCGCGGAGCCCGGTCCCCGGGGCCAGGCGGGCGACAGTCTCACGCAGAGTCGGACCGGTCACAGCGTGCCATTCTGCGGCCACATCGCGTCACGCGTCCAGCCGGTCCCCGTGCGGTGATCGGCGATGTCGATCATGTGCTCGAGCGCCGCCCCGATCGTCGGTGCCCGCAGCGCGCGCATCCCGCTCGGGACAATCTCGCGCCGAGGGTCGTCCCCGTCGGGAATCAGGGCGATCGTGAACCCCTGGCGTGCGGCCTCGACCAGCCGCCGTTCCATCCCGCTGACCCGCCGCAGATCGCCCGCGAGCCCGACCTCCCCGATCATCACCGCCGTCGTCGGTAGCGGTAGATCGGCGTATGCCGAGGCGAGTGCCAGTGCGACGGCCAGATCCGACGACGGGTCGGTCAACCGCATGCCGCCCACGGTCGACAGGTAGATGTCGTTGACGGCGATGTTCAACCTGGCGTGCTTTTCCAGGACGGCGGTGATCATTGCGGCGCGCGAGTGGTCGATGCCGCTGACGGCACGGCGTGGTGACCCGGAGGAAGGTGTCGCCAGCAACGCCTGAATCTCGCCGATGAGCGGGCGCTTCCCGTCCAGCGCCACGGTGATCGCGGTCCCCGGTACCGGTGCCGGCCGCTGGTCCAGGAACAGGTTGGACGGGTCGGCGACGCCGTCGATGCCGTTGTCGTGCAGCATGAAACAGCCGACCTCGTCGGCGGCGCCGAACCGGTTCTTGACGCCGCGGACCATCCGTAGGGGGCCGTTGCGGTCGCCCTCGAAATGCAGCACGACATCGACGAGGTGTTCCAGCGACCGCGGCCCGGCTATGGCGCCGTCCTTGGTGACGTGGCCGACCAGGATCAACGCGACGCTCCCCGCCTTCGCGGCCGCGGTGAGGGCGGCGGTGACCGCGCGTACCTGCGTGACGCCGCCGGCGACGCCGTCGACTTCGGTCGTGGACATGGTCTGCACCGAATCCACTATGACCAGCGCGGGTTTCACCGTCGCGATGTGCTCCAGCACAGCGTGCAGATCCGACTCGGCGGCCAGGTAGAGCTCCTCGCTTCCGCAGCCGGTACGGTCGGCGCGCAGCCGGATCTGGCCGGCGGACTCTTCACCGGAGACGTACAGCGCGCGTCGGCCCGACTGCGCCCAGCGATGAGCCACCTCGAGCAGCAGCGTCGACTTGCCAGCGCCGGGGTCGCCGGCCAGCAGCGTGACCGACCCGGGCACCACACCGCCACCCAGCACCCGGTCCAGTTCGCCGACACCCGTCGAGCGATGCCGACTGGTGTCGGGTGCCACCGAGGTGATCGGAACGGCTCGGGAAGTGGGCGACCCGCGGCGGGCGCCCCTGACCGCGCCGATCACGGGGACCTCGTCGACCGTCCCCCACGTGCCGCATTCCAGGCAGCGTCCCACCCACTTGGCGGTGACGTGGAGGCATTCGGTGCAGCGGTAGTGAGATCGGGAGATTGCCACGTTCCGAAGGTATCGGGCCGGTACGACAAGCCCGGCGTGACAGGCCGGCGGGCCCGGTTCAGACCCGCGGGGACGTGACCGGGGCCGAGATCGGCACCAGCACGCTGGCCTGTCCGGCCTTTTCGAAATTGAAGGTGAAGTGGTAGTTGAGGCCGTTGGTGATCGGCTTGGCCAGGGTCACGGTCGCCCGGGCCGCGGTGTTGGAGTCGATCGGGCCGGGGGCTACGTACTTGCCTTCGGGTTCCCCGATGAACAGCATTCCGCCGGCGGGGATGCGGGTGTCGCCGGACACGGTCACCGTGCCGATTTCACTGGTGATGCCCGTCAGGTTGTCGATGGTTTGCGGGGACTGGTTGACGGCTACCAGCGCCAGTTCCACGGTCCGGCCCGGCTGAAGGAAGTCGCCGTGTTGCACCGCCTGGATGCGAATGTTGCGCAGCGCCACGTTCTGAATCGTCACCTTGTTCCCGTTGATGGCGGGATCCTGCAGGGCCGTTTGCGAGACCTGGCCTGCCCCACAGCCGCTGAGCAGGGCGGCCAGACCCAGAACCGCGACGACGATGGGGAGGCGGATCTTGGAACGTTTCACTCGGTGCCTCCTGGCTGGCCGTTTCGACTGTGCAACGATGCGCGTTCGACTGTGCAACTATGCACAGTAGTAGGTAGCCGCCCGGCGCGGTAGCGCGGGCCGCAAGACAGGCCGCGTGACCTGCGCAACTGGGTTCCGGTAAAGTACCGATAGGGCAAAACGAGGAGATGGATGTGTGTTCCACTGCACGTCTTGAACCGCCTGTCAACCCCTAATCTACGCGTGTTGTGCCTCTGACCTGCGCTGTTGCTTCGCGCGTGTTGGGCCGCCGTGTTAGGATGAAGTAACGAAAGGGGCTCGAATCAGATGATCTTCAAGGTCGGCGACACCGTTGTTTACCCCCATCACGGTGCTGCGTTAGTCGAGGCGATCGAAACCCGGACCATCAAAGGGGAGCCAAAAGAGTATCTCGTCTTGAAAGTGGCGCAGGGCGACCTGACAGTTCGAGTTCCCGCCGAGAACGCCGAGTACGTCGGCGTCCGCGATGTCGTCGGACAGGAAGGCCTCGACAAGGTGTTCCAGGTCCTGCGGGCTCCGCACACCGAGGAGCCGACCAACTGGTCGCGCCGGTACAAGGCCAACCTCGAGAAACTCGCCTCCGGTGACGTCAACAAGGTTGCCGAGGTGGTGCGTGACCTGTGGCGCCGTGATCAGGAGCGTGGGCTGTCCGCCGGCGAGAAGCGCATGCTGGCCAAAGCCAGGCAGATTCTGGTCGGCGAACTGGCGCTGGCGGAGAGCACCGACGACGCAAAAGCGGAAACAATCCTCGACGAGGTTCTTGCCGCCGCTTCCTGAAGGCCGTGAGGCTGTGGTGGTCGCAATCGTGCCGGCGGCGGGGTCGGGCCGGCGGTTGGCCGCTGGTATACCCAAGGCATTCTGCGAGGTCGACGGCCGCACCCTGCTCGAATGCGCCGTGGATGGCTTGCTGCAGTCCGGGGTTGTCGACCGCGTGGTCGCGGCCGTCCCCGCCGACCGCGTCGATCAGGCCGGGCGGTCGCTGGCCGGGCAGGCCACCGTCGTGGCCGGTGGGGCGGACCGCTACGAGTCGGTGCACCTGGCCTTGTTGTCGATCGGTGACACCGATCGACCGGACTACGTGCTCGTGCACGACGCCGCGCGCGCCCTGACACCCCCCGCGCTCATCGTGCGCGTGGTCGAGGCCCTGCGCGCCGGTCACTCCGCGGTCGTGCCGGCGCTGCCCGTGTACGACACCATCAAGGCCGTGGATGCCAACGGAGTGGTTCTGGGCACCCCGGAACGCGCCGGACTGCGCGCAGTGCAGACGCCGCAGGGCTTCGCCACCGACCTGCTGCTGCGCGCCTATGGGGCCGCAAGCGCCGCCGGTGATGCCGGCTTCACCGATGATGCTTCGCTCGTCGAGCATGTCGGCGGCCAGGTACAGGTGGTTGACGGCGATCCGCTGGCGTTCAAGATCACCACCAGACTCGATCTGCTGCTGGCCGAAACGATCGTTCGCCGATGAACCAGCTGCCACGAGTCGGTCTGGGTACCGACGTGCACCCGATCGAACCCGGGCGACCGTGCTGGCTGGTGGGGCTGTCGTTCCCCGCCGCCGACGGTTGCGCCGGCCACTCCGACGGCGACGTGGGGGCGCACGCCCTGTGTGACGCCGTGCTGTCGGCCGCAGGGCTGGGCGACATCGGCGCGGTGTTCGGGGTCGGCGATCCGCGTTGGCGGGGTGTCAGCGGCGCCGAGATGCTCACCCACGTCGCCGACCTGATCTCGCGGCATGGCTACCGGGTCGGGAACGCCGCCGTGCAGGTGATCGGCAACCGGCCTAAGATCGGTCCGCGGCGCGCAGAGGCCCAGCAGGTTTTGTCGGGTCTGCTGCGGGCACCGGTGTCGGTGTCGGCAACGACCACCGACGGGCTGGGCCTGACCGGGCGCGGCGAGGGCCTGGCCGCCATCGCCACCGCGCTGGTGGTCCCCATCGGGTAGTTCGGTCGGGGGCGCCGGTTCGCTCCGAGCGTCACGCTGGCGCAGCACTCGGCGCCGACGGCCACGCTGGCGTGACGCTCGGCGGCGCAGGTTGCGGCAACACGCCGGGTAAGCTGGCCCGTCGTGACCGATCGCGCCCGCATGCGGCTCTACGACACCATGGCGGGGGCCGTGCGTGATTTCGTCCCGCTGCGCGCGGGCCATGTTTCGATCTACCTGTGCGGCGCCACGGTCCAGGGCCAGCCGCATATCGGGCACGTGCGCAGTGGGGTGGCTTTCGACATCCTGCGCCGCTGGCTGAACGCCCGCGGGTACGACGTCGCGTTCATCCGCAATGTGACCGACATCGACGACAAGATCCTCAACAAGGCCGCCGCCGCCGGCCGGCCGTGGTGGGAATGGGCGGCCACCTATGAGCGCGCGTTCGCGTCGGCCTACGACGCCCTCGACGTGCTGCCACCGTCGGCGGAACCGCGTGCGACCGGGCACATCACTCAGATGGTCGAGCTGATGGACCGCTTGATCAACACGGGTCACGCCTACGCGGCCCGCGGGGACGTGTACTTCGACGTGCTCAGCTACCCGGAGTACG
>NZ_JBYCLC010000264.1:0-2393 GCF_057473685.1 Mycobacterium sp. TH-M116
GCGAGCTCCGGTTCGGGATGCGAGCTGAAGAATTGGAACGGCGTCGAGGCGCCCCACTCCTCGCCCATGAAAAGCATTGCCGTGTAGGGCGATCCGATGGCGAGGACAGCCTTGACCGCGAGCTGGCCGGCGGTCAGGTTCTGCGATGGGCGGTCCCCGAGGGCCCGGTTGCCGACCTGGTCGTGCGTGCAGGTGTAGGCGAGGAGCCGGGTGGCCGGAACGGTCGTCGTGTCCAGCGGGCGACCGTGGCGGCGGCCCCGGAATGACGAATAGGTCGCGGCGTGGAAGTAGCCGCGGCGCAGCGTCTGGGCCAGCACTGCCAGCGAATTGGAGTGGGCGCCGAAATCGGCGTAGTAACCCTGGCTTTCCCCGGAGACCGCGGTGTGGATGGCGTGATGGATGTCGTCGGACCATTGCGCGCTGATCCCGTAGCCGCCGTTATCCCGGGTGGTGATCGGCCGCGGGTCGTTGAGGTCGCTTTCGGCGACCAGCGACAGTGGGCGTCCCAATCGCTTTGACAGCCAATCGGTTTCGGTGGCCATTTCCTCGAGGATGTGGATGGCGGTGGTGTCGACCAGCGCGTGCACGGCGTCCAGGCGCAGCCCGTCGGCGTGGAAGTCGCGCATCCAGCGCAGCGCGCACCCGATGATGTAGCGGCGCACCTCGTCGGAGTCGGCTCCGGCGACATTGATGCTCTCGCCCCAGGGATTGCTGCCCGAGGACAGGTACGGGCCGAACCTCGGCAGGTAGTTTCCCGACGGACCCAGGTGGTTGAACACCGCGTCGATCAGCACGCCCAAACCCCTCGCGTGGCAGGCGTCGACGAAGCGGACCAGGCCGTCGGGCCCCCCGTAGGGTTCGTGCACGCTGTACCACAACACGCCGTCGTAGCCCCAGCCGTGGGTGCCCGCGAAGGAGTTGACGGGCATCAGCTCGACGAAGTCGATCCCGAGATCGACCAGGTAGTCGAGTCGTTCGATTGCGGCGTCGAACGTGCCGGCGGCGGTGAACGTGCCGACGTGCAGCTCGTAGATCACCGCACCCCCGACCGGGCGGCCGGACCAGCCGGAGTCGGTCCAGGCGGCCCGCGCGGCATCCCACAACTGTGAGCGCGCGTGAACTCCGTCGGGCTGGCACGGCGACCGCGGGTCGGGCAACACCGTGGTGTCGTCGTCGAGCAGGTAGCCGTAGCGGGCGTCCGGCGCCGTCTCGACGGCCGCATGCCACCAGCCGTCGTCCGAGCGCGTCATCGGGTGCGCCGTGCCGTCGACGTCGAGCCGGACCAGCTCGGGTGTGGGCGCCCAGAGCCGGAATTCAGTCATGGAGGCGCTCCAGCAGCGCGACGGGCAGGTCCGCGAACAGTTGGGCGGCTGACGTCGGACCGTCGGCGATGGCGCCGGTCAGCGTGTCCTTCCAGGTCCCGTCGGGCAGCGGCAGCACGGTGTTGCCCCAACCCCTCTCGGCCAGCCGCACCGTCCAGCGGGTCACCGCGACCACGATGTCCTCGCCGCGGCGGAATGCCACGACGTGCTCGGCGGCCTCGCCGTCGGCCAGCACCGGCGTGTAGGCGCCGCGCAGAAAGCACTCCGGGTGGGACCGCCGCAGCCGCAGTGCCGTCGTGACCACACGCAGCTTCGGATGCCGCAACTCTGCCAGGGCGGCCCGGCGGGCGGCATAGTCGACCGGGCGGCGGTTGTCCGGGTCGACGAGGCTGTCGTCCCACAGTTCGGTGCCCTGGTAGACGTCGGGCACCCCGGGCACGGTCAGCGCGAGCAGCTTCTGGCCCAGCGCGTCGCTGGCGGCGTGCGAGTTGATTTGGGCGACAAGCTCGGTCAGCTGGTCGGCGACCGGGCCGTCGAGCACGGTGTCCAGCCACCGGTGCACCGCGTCCTCGAACTCGGTGTCGGGGTCGTTCCACGTCGTGTGCCAGGACGCCTCCCTGATCGCCTTCTCGGCGTAGGCGTGCAGCCGCCGCCTCAGTTCGTCGGTGACCCGTTTGTTTTCGGGGCCGCCGACCGGCCACACCCCGAAGATGTTCTGCCACAGGAACTGCCCGGTCGCCGGGTCGGGTGAGGGGGCCGCGACCTCCCAGCGGGAGACGAACTCGGTCCACAGCGACGGCACCTGCGAGAGCACACCGATGCGGGCGCGCACGTCCTCGCCGCGCTTGGTGTCGTGGGTGGTCAGGGCGGTCATCGCCTGCGGCCACAGCCGGGCGCGGGTGGCGGCGCTGTGATGGAACTCCGCGGCACCCACGCCGAAGCGGTGCGGCTCACCGCCGACCTCGTTGAGTGACACCAGCCGGGGGTCGCGGTAGAACAGGCAGTCCTCGCTGGCCTTGGCGGTCACCGCGCCGCACAGCTGCTGCAACCGGGTCGCCGGCTCGCCCCCGC